>JAIESJ010000029.1 GCA_019746155.1 Burkholderiales bacterium | reverse complement strand
CCGACCGTACTCGACATGCCCAATGGTCTGGCGCGGGGCGTGCGCACCGCATCGGACTTCCTGATGGCGCTGCAGCTGACCGGCGCGGCCAAGACCGATTCCATCGCCAACATGCAGCTGCGGCTGCCGGTGGTGGTGGTGGGTGGCGGACTGACCGCCATCGATACCGCCACCGAGTCGCTCGCCTACTATCCCTTGCAAGTCGAGAAATTCCTGCAGCGCTACGAGCTGCTCGCGCGCGAGCATGGCGAGACCGCGGCGCGCATCGCCTGGAATGAGGAAGAGCGCCTGATCGCTGACGAGTTTCTGGCGCATGCGCGGGCGATTCGCGAAGAGCGCGCACTGGCCGCACGCGAGCAGCGCGCACCGCGCATTCTGGAACTGCTGCAGTCCTGGGGCGGGGTCACCATTGCCTACCGCAAGCGCCTGATCGACAGTCCGTCGTATACGCTGAACCACGAGGAAGTGGAGAAAGCGCTGGAGGAGGGCATACGCTTCGCTGAAGGGCTCACGCCGCTCAAAGTCGAGGTTGATCAATACGGCCACGCCAGGGGGCTCAAGGTTTCAGTGCAGGCGCGCGGCGAGGACGGCAAATGGCATGAGACCGGGCACGCCGAACTGCCGGCGAAAACCGTCCTGATCGCCGCCGGCACCCAGCCTAATACCGTGCTGGCGCGCGAGGACGCGGCGAATTTCAGGCTCGACGGGCGCTATTTCCAGGCGGTGGACGAGGACGGCAATCCGATCCCTGTCGAAAAATCGATCTCGAAACCCAATGAAATCAAGGTGTTGTTATCCAGACGTGACGATGGCCGCTACCTGAGCTATTTCGGCGACGTGCATCCGTCGTTCTTCGGCAATGTGGTGAAAGCCATCGGCAGCGCCAAGCAGGGCTATCCGGTGATCAGCCGCATGCTGCAGAAAATCGATGCGGCGGCGGCAGTCAACGATACGCAGTTTCTTGCCCGGCTCAACGACGAATTGCGGGCGACGGTGCACCAGGTCGAGCGCCTGACGCCCATGATCGTGGAAGTCGTGGTACGCGCGCCGCTGGCCGCGCGGCGTTTTCGCCCCGGCCAGTTCTACCGCCTGCAGAACTACGAATCGAGCGCGCCGAAGACGGAAGGCACACGGCTCGCGATGGAAGGGCTCGCGTTGACTGGCGCGTGGGTGGACCCGGAGCGCGGACTGATTTCCACCATCGTGCTCGAGATGGGCGGATCAAGCGACCTGTGCGTGGAACTGAAGCCCGGCGAGCCCATCGTGCTGATGGGGCCCACTGGCACGCCGACCGAGATCCCGTCGAACGAAACCGTGGCGCTGGTCGGCGGCGGCCTCGGCAATGCGGTGCTGTTCTCGATCGGCCAGGCGATGCGCCGGGCCGGCAGCCGCGTGCTCTATTTCGCCGGCTACAAGAAGATGATCGACCGCTACAAGATTGCCGAGATCGAGGCGGCGGCCGACGTCGTCGTGTGGTGCTGCGATGAGGAACCCGGCTTCACGCCCGAGCGGCCGCAGGACCGCACCTTTGTCGGCAACATCGTGCAGGCCATGCACGCCTACGCGAGCGGAGCGCTGGGCGCGCAGCCGATTCCGTTTACGGATACCGACCGCGTCATCGCCATCGGCTCCGACCGCATGATGGCGGCGGTGGCGCGCGGGCGGCACGATTTGCTCCAGCCTTACCTCAAGCCGCACCACTTCGCCATCGGCTCCATCAACTCGCCGATGCAGTGCATGATGAAGGAAATCTGCGCGCAATGCCTGCAGCCGCAGGTGGACCCGCGGACCGGAAAAACAACGTACGTGTTCTCCTGCTTCAACCAAGACCAGCCGCTCGATTGCGTGGACTGGAAGGCGCTCGAGCAGCGGCTGCGCCAGAACTCGGTGCAGGAAAAGCTCACCGCCGAGTGGCTCGATCACTGTCTGATCAAGCTCGGGCTGCGGCAGATGCAGCGGGTTTAGCCGGTTGGCGTGAGGACGGGAAAACGCGAACGCGGCAAGGCGGAGGATAATGCCGCGATGCGGATGCCCAAGCTCGGAATAGACCTCGGCGGCACCAAGATTGAAATCGTGGCGCTCGGCGAGCGCCATGAGGTTCTGTTTCGCCGCCGCGTTGCCACGCCGCGCGACGATTACGCTGCAACGCTGCAGGCGGTGAAAGCGCTGGTGGACGAAGCCGAGCGCGCGATCGGCCCGGGCTGTAGCGTGGGCATAGGCACACCCGGGACCATCTCCAGGCGCAGCGGCATGCTCAAGAATTCCAATTCGCCGTGGCTGATCGGCAAGCCGCTCAAGCACGATCTTGAGGCGCTGCTTGGCCGCGAAATCCGCATCGCGAACGATGCCAACTGCTTTGCGCTGTCGGAGGCGGTGGACGGGGCGGGGCAGGATGCGGGAGTGGTGTTTGGTGTCATCCTTGGCACCGGCGTAGGCGGCGGCATTGTGGTGAACGGTCAGGTGATCGAAGGCGCAAACGCGATCGCGGGCGAGTGGGGGCACAACGCCCTGCCGTGGCCGGAGGCCGGCGAGTGGCCGGGGCCGCGCTGTTACTGCGGGCGCAGCGGTTGTATCGAGACTTTCCTTTCGGGCCCCGGGCTGGCGCGCGATCACCGCGAAGCGACGGGAGAGAATATAAAGCCCGAGACGATCGTGGCGCGAGCCGCGAAAGGCGACAGGCGTTGCGAGGCGGCCCTGGCACGCTATGAAGCGCGGCTGGCGCGAGCGCTCGCGCATGTCATCAACATCCTCGACCCGGAGGTAATCGTGCTGGGTGGCGGACTTTCCAATATCGCACGCCTCTGCCAGAACGTGCCCAAGCTCTGGGGCGGTTATGTTTTTTCTGACCACGTGGCTACGCGCTTGGTGGTGAACGCGCATGGCGATTCAAGCGGCGTGCGCGGGGCTGCGTGGTTGTAAATAAGTGCCGGAATCACCGGCACCAGGACATGGGATTCCGGTTGGATACGAGGAGGAAGGAACGCATGAAAATCGGTATCGTTGGTACGGGCCGCATGGGTTCGGCCATGGCCAGCCGGCTGATGCACTGCGGCCACGAGCTGACGGTCTGGAACCGCACCGCGGAAAAGGCCAGGGCGCTTGTGGCCGCCGGGGCCAAAGTGGCAACCCTGCCGTCGCAACTGGCTGGCGAGGCCGGGATCATCATTACGGTTCTCACCGATGCGGAGGCCATTCGCGCGGCCTATCTTGGCAGCGACGGCCTGCTTTCCGGCCCCGTCGCGGGAAAGCTGTTCATCGAGATGAGCACGGTGCGCCCCGCAGACCAGCGAGCCCTGGCGCGCGAGGTCAGGAACAAGGGCGCGGCCCTGGTCGAGTGCCCGGTGGGCGGAACCGTCGGGCCGGCGAAAGAGGGCAGATTGCTCGGCTTCGTCGGCGGCGAGACGGCCGACGTGGCGCGCGCAAAGCCGATCCTCGATCAATTGTGCCGCCGGGTGGAGCATGTCGGCCCGGTGGGTGCCGGCGCCAGCATGAAGCTCGCCATTAACCTGCCGCTGCTGGTTTATTGGCAAGTGCTCGGCGAGGCGCTGTCGCTGTGCAAATCGCTGGCGATCGATCCGGCGCGGCTGGTGGACATCTTCGCCGACACTTCCGGAGGGCCGAATGTCCTCAAGGTGCGCGGCGGCGCGGTGGCCGCGGCGCTGGGCGGCAAGGAGATCAGCCCCGTCACCTTCGACGTGGACCTCATTCGCAAGGACCTGAGAACCATGATCGAGGAAGCGCAGGCGCTAGGCCAAACGCTGCCTGTTGCCGAGCGCGCCCTCGAGTGTTTCGACGAGGCTGCGCGCGAAGGATTTGGAGCGCAGGACGGGGCGATGATTCCGGTGCGCTGGGTCAAGCGCGAACACCAGCCGCTTTGAGCGTTGCCCCGGTTGGCTTAAACTCGGGCTGCGGAAGGAATTTCGGAACAGATCATGTCCATGGAAAACATCGTCGAAATCAGGGATCTTGCGTTTTCGTACGGCGCGAACGAGATCTTCAGGAACGTTAATCTCGCAATCCCGCGCGGGAAAGTGGTCGGCATCATGGGCGCGAGCGGCTGCGGCAAGACCACGCTGATGCGCCTGATCGGCGGGCAGCTCAGGCCCTCGCGCGGGCAGGTCAAGGTCATGGGCCAGGTTGTTCATGAACTCAGTCGGGAACGCCTTTTTCAGTTGCGGCGCAAGATTGGAATGCAGTTTCAGCAGGGCGGGCTTTTTTCCCACCTCTCGGTGTTCGAGAACATCGCGTTCCAGATGCGCGAAAAGACCAATCTGCCGGAGGACATGATCAATGACCTGGTGCTGATGAAGTTGAACGCGGTAGGGCTGCGCGGCGCGGCCGGGCTGATGCCCGCGGAATTGTCGGGCGGGATGTCGCGACGCGTGGGACTGGCCCGCGCCATAGCGCTCGACCCGATGTTGATCATGTATGACGAGCCCTTCGCCGGGCTTGATCCGATTTCCTGCAATGTCATCGGCAACCTGATCCGCCGGCTGAATGACGCACTGGGCGTGACCTCCATCGTGGTGTCGTATGATGCGCAGGAAGCGCTGAAGGTGGTCGATTACGTGTATTTCATATCCGACGGAGAGATCGTCGCCGAAGGCAGTACCGCCGATGTGAAAGCCTCGCAGGATCCTTTCGTGCACCAGTTCATCGGCGGCGAACCGGACGGGCCGGTACCCTTTCATTACCCATCCGATCCGTACGAAGCGGACCTGGAATTGGCCGCGCCGCGTGGCTGAGTCGGTGCCATGCCGCCGTCTGCCCTGCTGTGGACGAACCGGAGCATGCCGTAAAAGTATATATTAATCAATGTGTTACAGTTTTGCGTTGATGAGCTTGCGGCCTGTCGCCCGCGGTTCCGGAAAAGCGGGTTCACGCGCTCTTGTGGTGCTGTTCGGCGCAGTGATCCTGCTGGGCCCCGTCGCACCGGTGGCAGCACAAAAAGTGCCGCGGCCCGCAATCGAGGCCTTCATCGACGAGATGGTGCACAAGCACGAGTTCGAGCGCGCAGCGCTGCGACGCGTGTTCAGTCGAGTGCAGCCGCGCCTCTCGATCATCCGTGCGATGTCCGCGCCGGCAACGGCCAGGCCATGGTTCGAATTCCGCAGCCGCCATGTCAACGCAGCGCGCATCGACGGCGGCATCCGGTTCTGGGAACAGAACGCTGTGACTCTGGCGCGTGCCAGCCGGGATTTCGGCGTGCCGGAGGAAATCATCGTCGCCATCATCGGCATCGAGACCCTCTATGGTCGTAATACCGGATCGTTCAAGGTGCTGGAAGCGCTCGCCACGCTCGCATTCGACTATCCGCCGCGCGCCGAATTCTTCACGAGCGAACTGGAGGAGTATCTGTTGCTGTCACGCGAAGCCGGCTTGAACGCGCTCACCGTCAAAGGCTCGTATGCCGGTGCGATGGGCATTCCGCAGTTCTTGCCAAGCAGCTACCGCAAGTATGCGATTGATTTCGATGGCGATGGCAGGCGCGACCTGAACGATGCGACGGACGCCATCGGCAGCGTCGCGAACTATCTGCAGGCTTTCGGCTGGCGGCCGGGCGAACCTGTCGTAATTCCGGCCGAAACCGGCGACAGCGGGATCGACACCATGCTGGCCGCGGACATCAAGCCCGGCATCAGGATCGGCGAGCTCAGGCGCCGCGGCATCATGCCGCTCGCGCCGGTGAGCGATGAGGCCGAGGCGGCCCTGTTTTCGGTCGAAACCGAAACCGGTCCGCGCTACTGGCTGGGATTGCAGAACTTCTATGTCATCACGCGCTACAACCGCAGCATCAATTACGCGATGGCGGTTCACGATCTGGCAAGCGGGCTGCGCGCGGCGCTGAAGCAGGGCGGCGCAACGGCCATGGAGTAAGCGGCGTCAGCGGCTGGCGTTCCTTGCAAACGCCACCAGGTGGTCGACTTCCAGACGAATGCCGATTTTTTCGCCGATCGCGTGGTTGTGGTGGCTCGGCACCAGCGACAACACGCGCCCGCCGCCCGGCAGCTGCAGCGTGTAGAGAAACTCGGCGCCGCGGAACGCCTTGTGCAGCACCTGCGCCTGCAGGTCGCTCGCATCATCGTGCAGGATGTCATCGGGACGCAGCAGCACGTCGACCACCGAGCCCTGGGGCCAGGGCAACTGCCCGTACAGCACGCCCAACTCCAGCCTGATGGAATTTTTATCGATTACGGTGCCAGGCAGAAACATGCCTTGGCCGATAAAATCCGCCACGAAGCGGCTAGCCGGCTCGTGGTAGAGCTTGTAGGGCGTGTCCCACTGCTCGATGGCGCCGTCGGCCATGAGGCCGATTTCGTCGGCAATGTTGAACGCCTCGTGCTGGTCGTGGGTAACCAGAACCGCCGTCGAATTCTGCTGCTTGAGAATATCGCGCACTTCCAGGCTCAGGCGTTCGCGCATTTCCACATCGAGATTGGAAAACGGTTCATCGAGCAACAGGAGGTCGGGACGCGGCGCCAGCGCGCGCGCCAGCGCCACCCGCTGCTGCTGGCCGCCCGAGAGTTCGTGCGGGTAGCGGTCGCCCACCTGTTCCAGGCCTACGGTTTCCAGCATCTCCGCGACGCGCGCGGCACGCGCGGCCTCGCCGGACCGATGCAGACCGAAAGCAATGTTGCGTGCGACTGTCAGATGCGGAAACAGCGCATAGTCCTGAAACACCATGCCGATGCGGCGCTTCTCCGCAGCGACCGTGAGGCCTTTGCGGCTCATCACCTGGCCATTGAGCAAGATCTCGCCGGCAGGCACCGGCTCGAATCCCGCGATACATCTCAGTACCGTGGTCTTGCCGCAGCCGCTTGCGCCGAGCAGGCAGGCGATTGCACCTTTTTCGACGCGGAAGCTGATATTCCTCAGTACCTGCTTGCGGTCATAGGCGTGACTGACGTTTTTAAGTTCCAGTAAAGCTGACATGCTCCGAATTATACCTTTTTGCTTTGAAAATGATTCTTGTTACAATGAAATTTCAACGCCCATGCCATGAGTTACATTCAATCAGTCCTTTCGGCTGAACCGGCGCAAGGCTCTGCGCCCGTCCAGCTTTCAAATCCCGATGAATAATGCCGTGTTCAGCCTCGACATGAGGGCCGCCGGTTCTTCCCTGTTCCACAAGCGTCCGGGCTGGCTGAGCGTTACCGCGATCGTCCTCGCGGCCATGATCGCATTGCCGGTGGTGGTCGTGCTGCTCAATATTTTCGTGCCGGGGCAGGGCACGTGGAGTCACCTTGCGGCGACAGTGCTGCCGGAATATGCGGGCAACTCGCTGGCGCTGATGCTGGGCGTGGCGTTTGGCGTGATGGTCGGTGGCGTTTCCACTGCCTGGCTGACCACGATGTGTCGTTTTCCAGGGCGGCGCGTGTTTGAATGGGCACTGCTGCTGCCGATGGCGGTGCCGGCGTACGTGATGGCCTACGCCTATACCGATCTGCTGCAGTTCGCCGGCCCGGTGCAAAGCTGGTTGCGCGAGACCATGGGATGGAGCGCGCGCGATTACTGGTTTCCCGACGTGCGTTCTCTGGGCGGGGCCATGGTGATGCTCTCGCTGGTGCTTTATCCCTATGTGTATCTGCTGGCGCGGGCGGCGTTTCTCGAACAATCCGACAGCATGCTCGAGATGGCGCGCGTTTCGGGCTACGGCCCCTGGGGAACATTTCTGCGCGTCGCGCTGCCACTGGCGCGGCCGGGCATCGTCGCCGGCACGGCGCTGGCGCTCATGGAAACGCTCGCCGATTTCGGCACGGTCGCCTATTTCGGCGTGCAGACCTTTACCACCGGCATCTACCATGCCTGGTTTTCGCTCGGCGATCACGTCGCCGCGGCGCAGTTGTCGGCGACACTGCTGGGCTTCGTTTTTTTTGTATTGCTTGTCGAACGGGTAACCAGAGCCCGTGCGGGGTTTCACACAACCTCGTATCGCAAGCGCTTGCGCAATGTGTATCACCTGCGCGGCATCAGGGCGCTCGTCGCAGTGACATTTTGCGTGGCGCCTCTGGTGCTCGGTTTTTTTCTGCCGGCCGGAGTCCTGTTACACATGGCGCTGACGTCGGGCGATGCGCAGTTCGGCGCGCGTTACGTCGATCTGACCTTCAATACCGTGACGCTGGCAGCCGTCACCGCGGCGCTCGCGGTGATGCTCGCGCTGCTGGTGGGTTATGCCGCGCGTTCGAGCGCGGGCCGCATGGTGCGCGTCGCCAACCGCGTCGCGGGCCTGGGTTATGCCGTGCCCGGCGCGGTGATCGCGGTCGGAGTCTTGATCCCGGTAACGCGGCTTGATCATGTACTGACAGGATGGATCGAATCGCTTACCGGTGCTTCCCTGGGGCTGATCCTCACCGGCAGCATTGCAGCGCTGGTCTATGCTTACCTGGTGCGGTTCTTTGCGGTGGCACTGCAGGCGACGGAGGCGGGGCTGACCAAGATCACGCCCAGCATGGACTATGCGGCGCGCTCTCTCGGTCTGGGACCGGCGGCGACGCTCAGGCGCGTGCACGCGCCGCTGTTGTGGCGCAGCGCGCTGACCGCGGCGCTGCTGGTATTTGTCGACGTGATGAAGGAACTGCCGGCGACTTTCGTGATGCGTCCGTTCAATTTCGACACGCTCGCGGTTCAGGCTTTCAATCTCGCCTCCGACGAACGCCTGGCCGAAGCTTCGACCGCCGCGCTCACCATCGTCGCGGCCGGGCTGCTGCCGCTGATCGTCCTGTCGCGCATGATGCTGCGGCCGCGCATCGGCCAGCCCTAAAAAATCCCGATGCGTCTTGCGGCAATGCCGGGGTGTAGACAACCCGGCGGGAAGGGATTCCTACCCTGCGCCCTAAGGAGGCCGTCCCAATAGCGCAGGGTTGTAGTTGTAGGGCGGCAATCTTTGCCGACAACCCGGCTTATTTATACCCGACGCGGTCGAAAATCTTCTGTGCCAGCGGCTGGTTCTTGCCCAGCACGCCGATGTTGAGATTGTCCATCTTGAAGCTGCCGAGAGCGGCCAGCTCGCGATTGTCGAGCGGCGCGCCTTTCACGACCGGCCACTCGTTATTGCCATTGGCGAAATAGGCCTGTGCTTCATCGCTGGTCAGATATTCGAGGAACCTCACCGCCGCGTCCTTGTGGGGCGCGTGCTTGAGTACCCCTGCACCCGAAATGTTCATATGGGTGCCAAAACCCTTCTGATTAGGCCAGATCAGGCCGACTTTTTCGATAACTTTCCTGTCTTCGGGCTTGTCTGATTTCATCAGACGCACATAGTAATAGGTGTTGCTGATTGCAACCCCGCATTCGCCGGCGGCAACTGCACGGATCTGATCGGTATCGCCGCCTTTCGGCGCGCGCGCAAAATTGGCCATCACGCCGCGTGCCCATTCCTCGGCCTTCTTCTCGCCCCAGTGCTCGATGAGCGCGCTCATCAGAGACAGGTTGTAGACATGGCTGCCGGAGCGTGTGCAGACTTTGCCCTTGAGCCTGGGATCGGCGAGATCCTCGTAATTCTGCACGTCGGCAGGATTCACGGCGTCCTTGTTGTAAACGATGACGCGCGCACGGGCGGAAAAACCGAACCATTGATTGTCCGGCACGCGCATATTGGCGGGCAGGCGGCTTTCCAGCACCTTGGACGTGACGGGCTGGAACAGGCCCAGCTGCTCGGCACGCCACAGGCGGCCGGCGTCCACGGTGACCAGCACGTCGGCGGGGCTCTTGGCGCCTTCGTTTTTCAGGCGTTCGATCAGCGGATCCTCTCCGGCTTCGATGCGGTTGATCTTGATGCCGGTGAGCCGGGTGAAATTGCCATAAAGTGCCTCATCGGTTTGGTAATGGCGCGAAGAGTAGAGGTTAAGCACCTTTTCCTGGCCTTGAGAGACAGCGGTGCCGGCACTTAAGGTAAGTGCCAAAATAATCATGAATATTCTTTTAAAATCAATATACATATGTGTTGCTCCCGGTGATGGTCGCTGGTTGATCGAAGGAATGGCGATCAGATGATAGCAATAATGATTCCCGAACGCAATGCAAATACGAACGATTCTTGTTTATTGACTTATAAAATGAGAATAATTATCATTTAATTTTTAGTAAACAAGGAGAGCGTCATGAATGCCGTATTGGTGGGGGCCGACCGTCTGGGCAATATACCCGACACTTTGGCGGGCATGGGGATCATGATCACGCATCACATCAGCGGCAGGCAGGCAGGGCATCAGCGCCGGTTGCCCAACCTGCCCAAAGGCACCCAGTTGCTGATCCTGTTTACCGATTTTCTCGGGCATAACGTAATGCGGCATTTTCGTGATCTGGCGCGCAGTCAGGCGGTGCCGGTGGTCGCATGCCGCCGCTCCACGGTGTGCGTCG
>JAIESJ010000200.1 GCA_019746155.1 Burkholderiales bacterium | reverse complement strand
CGTCCGCCCTGCGCCTGAGGCAGCGCAACGTAGCCTGGCAATGATTTGATTCGCCCGATCCAGGCGCGGATTCCCGGGTAGGATTCGAGATCGAAGCCACCCTCCGGCGCCATCGCCACATAGGGATAGCACGCGATGTCCGCGATCGTCATCCGATCGCCGACGAGCCAGTCGTGATCGTCTAACCGGGTCTCCAGCACGCCCAATGCCGTCTCGCCCAGCTCGTGGCATTCCTCCGGATTGGCGCGCGTTGCAAAAGTTGTCGGATTGCGCAGGCTTGCCGCACGCGCCCGGGCCAATCCATAGCGGTTCTCATTTTGCTCGAGCGCCAGCCATTGCATGACCGCCGCCATCCCGCGCGCGTCCGCCGGCAGCCAACGCTCCCCCCCGTACTGCCTGGCCAGGTAAACCAGGATTGCGGTCGAGTCCCAGACGATGTCTTCGCCGGCTTCCAGAACCGGCAATTGGCCGCGTGGATTGAGCCGCAGAAATTCGGGGCGGCGGTTTTCGCCGGCGTTGGCATCGACCGCCACTTTCTCATACTCAAGTCCCAGCAAAGAGAGCATCAGGCGAATCTTGTAGCAGTTGCCGGAACGATCGAGATCGTACAACCTCAAACGCTGTGCTGCTCCGGCCGTGGTTGTCATGGATTAAGCCTCTTGTAAACCGCAGTCGCGACCCGCAGTAATTCATCTTTTGCCACTTCACCCGACAATGCGTATCCAAGCTTGCCATCCACCCAGTAGAACACGCCGACGTCCTTCTCCTCTGCGAAGCGGAAAGCTGTTTCGCGATTGCTTTCAGTATTGGTACGCACGTAGAGTGTAAGCCGCTGACCTCTCCCGTCCTGATACATGAACTGGGCTACCGGGCCGCTATCTCCCGGCAACAGCCGCCCGCCGACCAGCCCGTAGCCCACGCTGTTCAGCTGCGGCGCACGGACGTCCGTGCCGAGACGCTTGGACAGCCAGCTCACCAGATGCGCCTCCTGGTCAGCACCCACCTCGACCGGATGACGCACTTCGGGGCTATAGACGACGTGCGCGATGGCTGCCTGCCGCGCAAATGCAGCGCTATTGGCGGGCGCAGTCTGCTGCATGTCGCTTACCTGCCAGCCGATCGCGCCGCCCAGAGCCATCCAGGCAACGGCAGCCGCATAGCGCAGCGGCGAGAAGCGCGGGCGCGGGGTGAGCACCGCCTGCAGGCGTTCCGGCACGGGCTCGTCGAGCACCGGATCGAACAGCCGGCGCAGCTCCTCGTTCTGTTGCCGGTACGCCTGAACGCGCCCGGCTTCCTGCGGCCGCGCGGCAAGATAGGCCGCGACTTCGGCGCGGTGCGCCTCCGGCAACGCACCGTCCACGTAGGCGTGCAAATCCGTTTCGGTGACAGGAAGCCTGCTCATTTGACCACCTTCAACGCCGCAACTTCAGGCAGGCCCGCCATGATGCAGCGCAACCGTTCGCGCGCACGCGACAGGCGCGACATCACGGTGCCGATCGGCACCCCAAGAGCCTTCGCCGCTTCTTCATACGACAGCTGCTCAAGTCCCACCAGCAGCACGATCTCACGCTGCTCGTCCGGCAATTTGCGCAAAGCGGTGTCGAGATCCCTCATCTCCAGCATATCGGTCTGCCGGGCCGGCTGCGCCGCCTCCAGCGCCTCTTCGGTCAGTTCTTCGTGACGCGTATGCGCGCTGCTCCGTAACTGGTTGACGTACACGTTATGCATGATGGTAAAAAGCCAGGCTCGAAGGTCGCTGCCTTGACGCCATAAGTGGAATTTGTTGAGCGCGCGCTCCAGCGTGTCCTGCACCAGATCGTCCGCCGTGGCACGTTCCCCGGTGAGCGCCCGCGCATAGCGGCGCAACCGGGGAATATGCAAGGCGATCTCGGCTGACTGATTCACGACACTAATGCACACGCTCTTGCCCGCACCCGCCGGGTCCTTGTCAAACGTATACAGCGTCATGCCGGCGCTGCGGCTGCCGGCGGAGCAAGAGCACGACGAGGGTCAACAACATCCCGTTCGCCTCAGTACGACGCTGAGACCTTCAGTTGCGGATCAATCTGCCAGGTCTCGTTCACCAGCTTGCCGTCGCGGAATGTGAGCACGTAGCGCACCTTGATCGGCTGCTTGCCTTCGAACTGCACGTTGGCGGTGACCGTCGCGCCTTTGGGATTGACCGATTCTTCGAGATTCGCCACCGTCACCTTGAGCTGGCCCAGGGACTTGGTGAATTTTTCCCATACCGGACGGATGTTGTCGGCGCCCACGTAAGTACCATCGAGCGGGCCACCGATCCAGTTGAGCTGCGCGTTGTCGGCGTAGATGCGGGAAACGCCCGCCACGTCACCGCTGCCTATCGCCCGGAAATGTGCCTGGGCTTCATCGGCAGCCGGGCCGGCAAACGCCCCGGTGGCAAAAACGGAAAGAACAACGGCGGCCAGCAAATGCTTTTTCACAATCATGTTCCTTTCAGGAAGTTGGAAACTTGGGTGCTACACTGGTGCTAACGGAAGTGCCGCGACGTTTATTCCGCGCCCCACAAAAAAATATTTATACGGGTATCAGAAATACCGCGGCGAGCGGGGCCGCTCACTCGACGGACGGGGCCGCGCCAAAGACGAATTTATCAAGCCGCCATCGGGCGGCGAGCGTCTCAACCGCGTTCAGGATTTCCTCGGCGCGTGTTGGGTGGTTATAGGCCGCGCCGGCAAGTCTTTTGAGCGCATCCTCGGTTCCGAACTCCATGCCCAGGATGTGGATCAGCTCAGCCGCATCCTTACCGACGATCTCGGCGCCCAGCAGATTCCCCGTATCCATATCGGTGACGATGCGCACGAAGCCGTGCGCATCGCCCTCGCCGAGCGCGGCAGGATTGGCCTCGAATGCGGCAAACCCGGTAGCCGGCTCAAACCCTTTTGCCTCCGCGCCGTCTTCGTTCAGGCCGATGCGCGCCAATTCCAGCGCGGAATAAATGACTTCGGGCACAGCGTCGTCATCGCGCCGGCGCGATTGCGCCGCGATGATGTTGCCCACCGCCACCGCGGCTTCGGCCAGCGCATGATTGGAAGTCATCGCCGGATTCGCGACATCGCCGATCGCGTAGATCGATGGTGTGGTCGTCTGCTGGTACTCGTCGACCCTGATGAATCCGTCAGCATCGACATCGACCCCTGCCGCCGCGAGATCCAGCCCGGCGGTGCGTGGTATGCGTCCGGCCCCCAGCAGCACCCAGTCGGCTTTTTCACGGCCGCCGTCGGGCAGCGTCAGAACCACGCCGTCGGTTCCGATCTCGGCCGCAGCGACGCGGCTCGCGGTGCGCGGCCGTATGCCGTGAGCGGCCAGCGCGTCCAGCAAGGCTTTGCGCGCCGGCACGCTGTAGGCGCTGCGCGACAGCGGTTCCTGCTGCATCAGCCACATCACGTCGAGACCCAGCATGCCGAGAATGAACGCGAACTCGGTGCCGATCACGCCCGAGCCGACGACCGCGACGCGCTTGCCTGCCGGCGGCTCGCGGTCAAACAGGTCATCAGTCGTGATAATGCGGTCACGGCAAAGCTCCAAGGCCGGGGGAACAAAAGGCGAAGAGCCCGTTGCGATGATCACATGGTCGGCAGCCACCTGCGCTGCATCTCCGACGGCGATGGTATTTTGATTCAGGAATCGCGCAGTGCCGCGCAGCGCCCTGACGCCAAGGCGCGCCAGATAATCGGTATAACTCGCGCGCACCTTCAGCACCACCTCGCGCTGATGGCGCCAAGCGCGCAATAAATCGCCGTGCAGTGCGCCCTCGATGCCGCGCGCGGCAAAATCACGGCTCGCCGCGATCAGCCGCGCGCTGTGATACCAGGCTTTCTTCGGCACGCAGCCGCGGTTCAGGCAGCACCCGCCCCACTCGTCTTTTTCGACGATGGCGACCTTGAGCCCGCGCAGCGCGGCGAGCACCGCCGCGCGATAGCCGCCGGGGCCGGAACCGATGACGACGAGGTCAAATTTATCCATAAAATCAAAGCCACAAAGTTCACAGAGAGAACCGCTTGATGCCGTCAGCGAGCGTTCTCACACCAAAGTTAATTAACAGCGCTCTCTTTAGTCCCGTGGCCTTGAGGTACGACAATACTTGTGCGGTAGCCACTTCCGGAACCATACGCAGCGCTTTGATCTCGACCACGATTTGGTTTTGCACCAGCAGATCGAGCCGTTGTCCTTGAATCACATGGTCTTTGTATTGGACATCTACTGCTACCTGCCGCTGATGCGGTATGCTTCTCAGTGTCAACATCCGCCACAGAGATCACAGAGCCCGCAGAGAAAACCCCTGACCAAAAACTCTGTGTTCTCTGTGTACCCGTCAAGCGGGTATTAAAAGGAACCCTCTGTGGCAAATACTAAACCAAAAAAACGGTCGCGAGACCCAGGAATATGAAAAACCCGCCGCTGTCGGTTATCGCGGTGATCATCACGCTCGAACCCACCGCGGGATCGCGGCCGAGTTTTTGCATCACCAGCGGGACGGTCACGCCCATCACCGCGGCCAGCAGCAAATTAAGAACCATTGCGCCGGTCATCACCACGCCCAATTGCCAACTGTGATAAATGAGGAATGCGAACAGACCCACCACCCCGCCCCAGATCAGGCCGTTGATAATACTGACCCCGATCTCCTTGGCGAACAGCTTGCGCGCGTTGGCGGCGGTGATCTGGCCCAGGGCCAGCGCGCGCACGATCATGGTGATGGTCTGGTTGCCCGAATTGCCGCCGATGCCGGCGATGATCGGCATCAGCGCCGCCAGCGCCACGATCCTGGCGATCGACTCTTCGAATATCCCGATCACCCGCGAGGCGATGAATGCCGTCACCAGGTTGATCGCAAGCCAGGCCCAGCGGTTTTTCACGCTCTTCCACACTGACGCGAACAGGTCCTCGTCCTCGCGCAGGCCGCCGGCGGACAGCATTTCGCTGTCGGTCTCCTCGCGGATAAAATCGACCACGGCGTTCACCGTGACGCGCCCGATCAATTTGCCGCCGCCGTCGACGACGGGCGCCGACACCAGATCGTAGCGCTCGAACGCAAGCGCCGCGTCCTGCGCTTTCTCATCGGGATGGAATTGAACGTATTCCTTGACCATCACCGCCGCAACGAGGGTTTCCGGGTCAGAAACCAGCAGCCGGTTGATCGGCAACAGCCCTTTGAGATGCTCCTCGCGGTCGACCACGAACAACTGGTCGGTATGGTCCGGCATTTCATCCAGACGCCGCAGGTAACGCAGCACGACCTCGATCCGCACGTCGTCGCGGACGCTGATCACATCGAAGTCCATCAGCGCGCCGACCGAGTCCTCCGGATAGGACATCGCCGCGCGCAGCTGCTCGCGTTCCTCGACCGGCAGCGACTTGAAAACATCCAGAATGACCTCGCGCGGCAGGTCGGGCGCCAGGTCGGCGATCTCGTCGGTATCGAGCTGCCCGGTGGCGGCGACGAGTTCCTTCTCGTCCATGTGCGCGATCAGCGTCTCGCGCACCGCGTCGGAGACTTCCAGCAGGATTTCGCCGTCGCGTTCCGCCCTGACCAGGTCCCAGACGATCAGCCGTTGTTTGACGGGCAGCGCTTCGAGGATGTATGCGACGTCCGCAGGGTGCAACTCATCGAGCAGCTTCTGCAGCTCCGCCAGATGCAGCGTATGCACCAGCGTTTCGACGAGTTCCCGCCGCGGGTCTCCTTCCCCGCGCGGCGCGGCGGCGGTCGCAAGCTCGTGCCTATGCAGAAGCTCCATGACCTGCTCCAGGCTCTCCTGCACGCTCGGGCGGTTTTCGTCGAGTTCAGCCATTCGCTAATTCTTGCCCAGCAGCCGCCCAATGTCCTTTACGGTGAAAGGATTGACGATGCGAACGCCGTCGATCACCTGGCCGTCCTGAAAATCCTCGCTTAACAGCACGGTAACGCCGGCTTCGCGCGCGGTGGCCCACAGCATGGCGTCCCAAAATGCGATTGCCCGCGATTCCACGGCCTGCAGGGCGCGTACGAGCGTTGCCGGTTTGGCGGCGATCACCGGGAACAGCGACTGCCAGGCCTGCACCTGCTCGTGCGCCACGGCCGGGGATAATCCGCCCTTCCGCGTCACGGCAAAATAGAATTCGCATAACGCCTGCAGGGTCAGCACACAATCCAGGCCGAGCGCGACATCGATGATTCTGCACGCCTTGCGGTGCTTGTCCAGCGCGGCCCTGTCCACAACGTAGACCAGGATATTCGTGTCCAGCGTGATGAGCTCAGCGCTCATGAAGTTCATCCCGCTTCGGCCTGCCGATGCGGAGATTGCGCGCGCTCATTTTTAACCGCGTCCATGCCTGCATCTGCTCGGGGCTGGGTTTCCGGTGGCGGCTGACCGCCACGATTCTCGCGATAGGTTTGCCGCGACGCGTGATCACAACTTCTTCGCCGCGCTCGACCGCTTCGATGTATTGCGACAGGTGCTGGTTTGCCTCCCGTAGACTGATCTGTTGTTTCATCGGCCCTTTCCTTTCCGGGGAAACTGGATTGTAGAACGTCCTACATTATGGAGCAAGACGCGTTCGGCACGCTTCGACACGGATAAACACTTATAACATCAAAAGCAATGGCCACAGAGATCACGGAGGGCACAGAAAATCCGTGGCCGGCAAAGAATTGCCGGCCTACGACTCGATACGTGAAAATCTTGAACAGGATCGTAACGCTAAGCGCGAGGTGAAAGCCGATCATCCATTGCAGAATGTTTATTTTTCCTTCGAGCTTTAGGACTACTTCGTTGAGGAACGGATCGCGGCTGATCGACGCTTCGGCGACAGGCTGCTTAATAAAGGAGCTTTACGTGTCGAAGCCCTATGCTAACCGGAACAAACGTCACTTGCATGGCGTTTTTTTCGCCTCGTTCTTAAGTTTTTTCATTTCAGGAGTTTGTCGGGGCTAAGTCCGACAAACTCCTAGTGGCTGCTATCCAGCCAGTCAACAATGTTCAACCCCGTGATACGGGAAAACTCCTTCGTGTTATTGGTGGCGAGCGTTACGCCCAAGGCCAAGGCATGCGCCCCGATCATCATGTCCAATGAGCCAACGGGTGTCCCCTTTGTTTCCAGCGTTGCTCGAACTCGCCCGTAAATTCCGGCGGCTTCGCGATCGAAGTTTGCAATCTCCAATGGCAAAACGAACTCGTCGAGGGCTGCCTGGTTCTCCTCCAGGTGCTGGCTCTTGGCAACACCGAATTCCAATTCAGCGAGCGTTATCCAAGAAATACCAATTTCTCCCACCTTGTAAGCGTTGAAGCGCTTTAGCACCTGTGGCGGCTTTCGCTTGATGATGGCAATGCAGGTATTGGTATCGAGCATGACCTTCATTCAAATACCGCTTCGCGCTTTTGTTGCTTGGGTTGATCCCTGTCGGTCATGTAGTCCTCGGTGAATTTGTCCAGGCTGCCAATCAGCGAATCCCAAGAATTGACGAGAGGGATCAAAAATATACTTTATTCCGGCTCAGTCAAGACCGACGATTTCCGACAAACTCAGTTCCAACGCTCACAAACGCATGGGAGGTTCACTCCCGACCATCGGATTAGTCGTAGCCGTAAAACGAGGTTGTTGTTAAATCAATCACTTGCTCCGGATCTCGGCTCGCCGTCAGGCCGGCGCTTTACCTTCGGCTTCCTCCAGATTCGCAGTCGCCCGCGACACCCTTGCCGTCTGGCTAACGCTTCCCTGCCTGCGGCAGGCAGGCCCATGCCGGGTGTGTAGGATTTACACTTTCAAGTGAGTGCGCCCTACCGGGCGCGCCAAAAAAAAACGGGCATCCGCAGATGCCCGTTCGATACTTCCGTTTTGACTCGGGACCCGCCCGATACAAAATCAGAAGGTGTGGCGCAGACCGACGCCGATCACGCGCGGATCCGCTCCGGCATTGATCGTGCCAGCCCCGCCGCCGGTCCCGCCTGGGAGCACCGGGTCGATCGCGGAAAAATCATAGGTACCGTTGGCCTTGTTCCGGACTTGGGCATAGACGCCGTAGAGCTGGGTGCGCTTGCTGAAATTGTAGCCATAGCGCAGAACGTACGCGTTCGCCCCGCTCTCGCCGTAGGTCTGGTTAGCGGCGAGCGCGCGGCCGCTCACGCTGTTGTCGCCGAGTCGGGTATAGATACCGGCGATTTCGTGAGGGCCTGCGGAATGCTTCGCACCGAGATACCAAGCGTTGCGTTTCAGATTCACATTGCCACCGCCAGCCAAGCCGAACTCGCCATCAACGCGGTCATACATGAACGACACCTTAGTCGCGCCGAAGGTATAGGCCGCGCCTAATACCCAATTCCGCGTATCCTCCGTGCCGGTGAGGCCGAGGGTGGTGAGATTGCCGGTGGAAACACTCTGGATCGTCCAGTCGTTGAGCTTGAGATAACTCACGCCCAGGCTCAACGGACCGTTGTCGTAGTGCAACGCCAAGTTCCAAAGATTGGGATTGCGCTGCGCCTGGCCGGTGCCCACAGGGGCATTGTCGCGGCTCTCATTCGGAGTATAGCCCAACAGAGCGCGAAAACCGTTGAAGTCCGGCGTGGAATACGCGATCTGTTGGCTCCGGAAGACGGTGCCCACGTTGTTGGCGAGAGTGCCGGTCCCGGCCCCGGAAGCCCCGAAAGTGTTGGCGGTCGTATTGGTGGCAACGTTCAAGGGGTTGAACACCGCGCCGACATTCACGCGACCGATGAAGTTCAGCGACGAGCCGGGGCCGGTGGCGCCGGGCATCACGTCGAACTTGACAAGCGTCTGACGGTGCGGCGTGGAGAGAAAGCCGACCCTTGCCTGGCCAAAGTTTCCGGCCAGCCCGACGAAGGTGTCCCGGGTGTTCCAGCCGTTGGGCATGGTCTGGGTGTTGTTGCCACCCACGCCGTCGAGGGAAATCTGGTTCTCCACCTGGAAGATGGCCGTTAGCCCCCCGCCCAGGTTCTCGGTGCCCTTGAAGCCGATTAGCGAAGAGTTGGTGGCAATACGCCCACGCGAGGCGTACTGGTTGGTGCCGGTGGCGCCGCTGGCCGACACATCCTCATAGGAGGCGTCGGTCACACCGTAGATACTCACGGTGCTCGCTTGCGCCAGAGCGATGGCAGGTGCCGCGAAAGCGCCTGTAACCGCCAAGACAATCAGTTTTTTGTTCATGCAATACTCCTTTTAAGTTTGCCATCGCCGGAGGCCTCTATCAGGCCTAAAGCGTATAGTTCCCTACCCTTATTGCGGTAGTTAAGAGCGATTCTGCCAAGCTACGTCTCCAACAGCAAGAAATGCCCGCATTTAGTCACGATTTTTAGGCATTCCTGTTGCTTTTTAGCAACATTATAGGGGCTTGACTTCATTGAGCGGCATTGGAATTTTGATCCAGAAGCAGCGCGAGTTTTGCGGCAGACCACCCCTGTTTGATATGAGGAATTTGTCGATGGAAAAGCGCTTTTCAGTGGAGCTGGATCACGGCGGTTCTGAAGCAGGCCGAAGCCGGGGTTCCGGTGACCGAGATCATACGGCGGGAAATCGGTTTGAACGCCGCGGCGATGGTCTTGCGTTCCTTCCAAGAGGCGAATTGCATCGAGTAGCGGATCAGATGCACGATGCAGGTCTGGACCAGCGCCTCGGGAAACACCGCGCTGATCGCCTCCGGGAAGCCCTACAGGCCGTCGACCACGGCAATCAGGATGTCGTGGGTGCCCCGGTTCTTGATTTCGGTCTCACCCGCAGACAGTCGAAAAACACGATGGCGCATGCCGGCTCCAGCGGCCGCGCCTGCCATGCCGCCACCTCGTCGAGCACCGCCGAGACGAGCTCGGGCGAAATCTTCACGCCGTAGAGCTCCCGCAAGCAGGCCTGAATGTCGCGGGTGGTCATGCCCCGGGCATACAGGACGATGATCGTAAGCGTCCGCTAGTCCTCGTATTGTGGGGGCTGATCTGGGTATGTCAGCGTGTCGTCTTTCTTTTGTCGACGGAGGCGAGCGATGACGAAGAAGGTAACGAAGCAGGCGGGGGAGCCGACGCACAAACGTATGACGTGGGCGAAGCATGTTGAGGACTGGGAGCACTCAGGGCAGACGCAGCGTGCGTACACTGCACCGAGCATGGGCTGGCGTTGTCGAGCTTCCGGTGGCGGCGGCGTAAACCGCGGAGGCCGGAGGCAAACATGCGGAAGTCAATCGACGGGCTCGCACAGATGGAGCCTGTCAGATTTTTTGTGTGCAAGAGGTCATGAGATGATACCGAAAGGGAAACACCATGACCGAAGTAATGA
>JAIESJ010000169.1 GCA_019746155.1 Burkholderiales bacterium | reverse complement strand
CCGGAAACATTGCGGCACTCGATGCCGCGGCGCGCGAGGCGGGCGTGAAGCTCGACGTGCTGGTTGAAATCAACGTCGGCGCCGACCGCTGCGGCGTCGAGCCGGGCGAGCCGGCGCTCGAACTCGCGCGGAAAATCGCGGCATCCGGAAACCTGCGCTTTGCCGGTCTGCAGGCGTATCAGGGCTCGGCGCAGCATTTGCGCAAAGTCGAGGAGCGGCGCGCGGCGATCGAAGCCGCGGTCGCGCAGGTCAGGCGCACTGTCGCACTGCTGGACAAAGCGGGAATACCCTGCGAGAAAGTGACCGGTGCCGGCACCGGCACCTATGCCTTCGAGGCGGCGAGCGGGGTTTATCACGAGATTCAGCCCGGCTCCTACATTTTCATGGACGCGGATTACGCGCGCAACGAATGGACCGAAAGCGGCATTCCGCGCTTCGAGCACAGCCTGTTCGTGTGGACCACGGTGATGAGCCGGCCGTCGCCGGAGCGCGCCATCGTCGACGCCGGGCTCAAGGCGTCCAGCGTCGATTCCGGCATGCCGCGGGTGGCGGATGCGCAGGGCGTGGAATATGTGAGGGCCTCCGACGAGCACGGCGTGCTCGCCTTGAACGGCGCGCCCGGTTACGCGGTGGGCGACAAGCTCAGGCTCATTCCCGGCCACTGCGATCCCACGGTCAATCTTTACGACCACTACGTATGCATCCGCAACGGCCGGGTCGAAGCGCTCTGGCCGATCACAGCGCGCGGCGCGGTCTGGTAACGTGTCCGCGCGCCATGCCGCCCTACGGTTAAAGGCAAAAAAACGATAGCCACAGGGGATTCTTTATGACTGAGATCAGGAAAGTCGGCTTCATCGGCGTCGGCAACATGGGCAATCCCATGGCCGGACATCTGGTGAAAACGGGTTTCGACGTGACGGTGTTCGACATCCGGGCCGAAACCATGCGGGCGTTCGTCGCGCAGCACGGCGGCAAGGCGGCCACGTCGCTCGCCGAAGCCGGGCGCGGCGCGGACGCCGTGATTACCATGCTGCCGAACGACAAAATAGTGCGTAAGGCCGTTCTGGGAGAGGGGAGCGAGGGCGCCGCCGCGGCGCTTGCAAAAGGAGCGGTCGTCATCGACATGAGCACTTCCGATCCGCTCGGCACGCGCTCGCTGGCCGAAGCGCTCAAGCCGCGCGGCGTCGAAGTGCTGGACGCGCCGGTGATGGGCGGAGTGATATTCGCGAAGAACGCGACGCTCGACATCATGGTCGGCGGCGAGGCGGCATCGGTCGAACGCTGCCGTCCGTTGTTCCAGGCCATGGGACAAAGTCTGGTTCACTGCGGCGGCGTCGGCACCGCGCACGCGCTCAAGGCGCTCGCCAATTACGTCAATGCCTGCGCGCTGATCAACGTTATCGAAGCGATGACGATAGGCAAGCGCTTCGGTCTCGATGCGAAACTGATGGCCGAAGCGCTCGTCCAGCTGTGCGCCGGGCGCAACCATCCGATCGAAAAGAAAGTGATCCCGCATATCCTGACGCGCAAATACGGCACCGGCATGGCGCTGGGATTCATCGCCAAGGATGTGAGGATCGCGGTCGATACCGCGAAAGCCATCGGTGCCGCCGCCCCGCTGGCGGAACGCGTGTCGGAGCTATGGTCGGCGGCAGTCGACCAGCTCGGTTTCGAGCTTGACCAGACGCAAATCGTCAGGTACTGGGAAGAGGCGAGCGGGGTGTCGCTGACCGAATAAGGCCGGCGCGCGATGCCATAGTAATATGATGGCCTGATCGGAGGGGCGGCCATGAAAAAAAGTTTGGTTGCGACTGGTGGCAGTTATCAGTTGCGGGTTGAAAGCCATCGCCCCATCGGGTTTCACTAATCGTCAATCACGAACCATTACTTTCGAGGAAGATTCGCTTTGGGCGAGACCCGGGTTGACCTGCAACCATGCCCATCCCGCATATATACGCGCTGCCGCCTCGCGATCCGGGGGATACCATATCGCGCCGTCCGTAGCGCTGGCGCTGGCTCCGCTGGCGGTCGAGCCGAACGGCGCCCATGCCGCGGTCCTGCAGATCCCGATACTGCCGCGCGACGTCGCCCGTTTTCGCGCGTATTTTCCGACGGTAAGGCTGGTGAGCCCGGACTGAGCGACTTTGCCGTCATCGGCAGCGCGTAAGCGGTGTTGCCAGCAGTTCTTGATTTAATATGCCGCCTGATACCGGCGGAAACGCTCTGGCAGGAGGTCGGCGAGCACCGCAGCGAACTTTCGATCGGCGAACTGTTCGAGTTCCGGCGGAGCGTCCCGAACGGTTTCGCGGGCTCTGCTTCAGGGCCGTGGCGGAAGGCGCGGTGTCAGAACCGAAGGCGGCCGAATTGCTCGGGGTTTCAGTGAGGGAACTCGACCGCATGCTCGATCAGCCGGCGTAACAGGGACCCGACGATGGACGTGCTCGTTTCCGATGTGCTGACGAAAGCGCGTGCCGGCGCGCTACGCGCAAGGAGCGGGATTACTGCGGTGGACACAAGTCGTGCCGAGTTGTCGGTGTTTCGCGCGCCCTGATGAAGAAGGGATTAAGCAACAAAAAAGCGCACCGATGGTGCGCTTTTTTGATGGGACCGGGCCGTAGAATGGCGACCGGCAAACCGGGTCAGGTCGTAACGGTCTCGATCTTGGCGAGTCCCGGCATCCTGAAGTTGAGTTTTTCCAGCCCTTCGATCACGGTCGCGGCCTGGGCCTTGGTGAGTTGGACCAGCGGCGGGCGCACCGTGACCCACTCCGGGTCCTTGGCGTAGTGGGCGACCACCTGCTTCAAGGCGGGGATCATCACGTACTGCCCGACCGTCTTGCGCACCGCGTTGAGCGCTTCCTGCTGCGCGTCGGCGTCGGCGTTTTTCCACTCGCGGTAGAGCTTGTCGATCGCGGCCGGGTTAACGTTGGCGGTGGCGGAGATGCAGCCGGCGCCGCCGTTCCGCATGTTGGAGAGCAGGAAAGATTCGCTGCCGGCGAACACGTCGAAGCCTTGCTTGGCGAAGGCGTCGAGGAAGGTCTTGGTGTTGTTCCAGTCGCCCGAGCTGTCCTTCATGCCGGCGATGGCGGTCGGATAGGCTTTCAGCAGCCGCTCGACCAGCCTGGGCGTGATGCCGACCACGGCCACCGGCGGGATGTGATAGAGGTAGATGCGCAGCCGCGCATCGCCGACGCGCTCGATGATCTCGGCGTAGTTGCGGAAGAGGCCGTCCTCCGACACGTCCTTGTAATAGAACGGCGGCAGCATCAGCACGCCGGCGCAGCCCGCCTTCACCGCGTGCTCGGTCAACCGCACCGAGTCGGTGAGCGCGCAGCAGCCGGTGCCGGGCATCATGCGCGAGGAATCGACATCGGCCGCCAGCAGCGCGTCGAGCAGCGCGATGCGCTCGTTGACCGACATCGAATTGGCCTCGCTGTTGGTGCCGAACACCGCCAGCCCGCAGTTCTGCGCGAGCAGCCAGCGGCACTGCGTGATGAAGCGCTCCGGGTCGGGGCTGAGATCGGCTTTGAACGGCGTGACGACGGGCGAGAGCACGCCCTTGATGCGTTTGTGTTCTTTCATGACGGTTTCTCCTCGCAAAACAAGGTGTGGGCCAAAGCCACTGGGGTTTGCGTGATGTGCTGCGATTGGTCGCGCTTTCGACTGCAAATGAGAATAGCACATCACGATGGCAATCCCAAGACGGCGGGCTTAGAATCGTGGCGCAACCATAATCCCGGGGGAACCATGCAAAAAATACGGTTTTTGCGCTGCACACCCTTGGCGCCATGATGCTGAAGGGGGTTGCATGCGACGGGTATCGATTAGTTCGGCCGGTTGAACTCGATCACCCGGTTTTGCTGCGGGCGGAAAGTCCACAATATGCAGACTCGGTTGAAGGTGTGACAACCCTGCTGCATAATCGTCGCATAAAACGCGGGTGCGCGCGGCGTCCGCGGATACCAACCACCCCCGGAGAATGGTTACCCGTATGGCACGTGCCCGGAAACAGCCGCATGAGCTGCGCAGCCATCGCTGGTTCGGCGTCAAGGACCTCCGCTCCTTCGGCCACCGCTCGCGCGCGCTGCAGATGGGTTACGCGCGCGAGGATTTCGCCGGCAAGCCGGTGATCGCGATCATCAATACCTGGAGCGACATCAATCCCTGTCACGCGCATTTCCGCCAACGTGCGGAGGAAGTGAAGCGCGGCGTGTGGCAGGCCGGCGGGTTCCCGCTGGAGATGCCGGCGATCTCGCTCGCCGAGCCGTTCCAGAAGCCCTCCACCATGCTCTACCGCAACCTGCTGGCGATGGAGGCCGAGGAGCTGCTGCGCTCGTACCCGGTCGACGGCGCGGTGCTGATGGGCGGCTGCGACAAGACGACGCCGGCGCTGATCATGGGCGCGGCCAGCATGAACCTGCCGGCGATTTTCGTGCCGGCGGGACCGATGCTGCGCGGCAACTGGCACGGCGAGCCTCTGGGTTCCGGCAGCGATTCCTGGAAGTACTGGGCGGAGCTGCGCGCCGGTAACATCGACGAGCAGGCATGGCGCGAAGTCGAGGAAGGCATCGCACGCTCGCCCGGCCACTGCATGACCATGGGCACGGCTTCCACCATGACCTCGGTGGCCGAGACGCTGGGGCTGACGCTGCCCGGAGCGGCTTCGATACCGGCGGCTGATGCCAATCATGCGCGCATGGCATCGCTGAGCGGCCGGCGCATTGTTGAAATGGTGTGGGAGAATCTCCGCCCCGCGGAGATCCTTACGCCTGCGGCATTCGATAACGCCATCACCGTTGTTCATGCGTTGTCGGGATCGACCAACGCAATCATTCATCTCATCGCGATGGCCGGGCGCGCGGGGATTAAGCTCGGGCTCGACCGCTTCGACGCGCTGGCGCGCACGACGCCGGTGCTCGCGAACATCCGGCCGGCGGGCGAGCGCTACCTGATGGAGGATTTTTACTACGCAGGAGGTTTGCGAGCGTTGCTCGCAAACCTGAAGGAGGACCTCAATCTCGATTGTCTGACGGTGAACGGGAGAACGCTGGGAGAAAACCTCGAGGGAGCGCGCGTCTACAACGAAGACGTCATCCGTTCTCGCGGAAAGGCCCTTTCCGCGAGCGGCGGGCTGGCGGTGCTGCGCGGCAATCTCGCGCCCGACGGCGCGGTGATCAAGCCGACCGCGGCCGCGCCGCATTTGCTGAAGCACACCGGGCCCGCGGTGGTGTTCAGGGATTACAGCGACATGGCGGCGCGCATCGACGACGATAATCTCGAGGTCGACGAGAACTCGGTGCTGGTGCTGCAGCACGCGGGACCGCTCGGCGGGCCCGGCATGCCGGAATGGGGGCAGTTGCCGATCCCGAAAAAGCTCCTGAAGAAAGGCGTGCGCGACATGGTGCGGATTTCGGATGCGCGCATGAGCGGCACTTCGTATGGCGCGTGCGTGCTGCACGTGGCGCCGGAGTCGTTCATCGGCGGTCCGCTGGCGCTGGTGCGCGACGGCGATCTGATCGAACTCGACGTCGAAGCCCGCAAGCTCGAGCTCAAGGTCAGTGATGCCGAGCTCGCCCGGCGCCGCGCGGCATGGAAGCAATCCGCGCCGCACTATGAGCGCGGTTATGGCGCGCTTTATACGAAACATATCACGCAGGCGGACAGGGGTTGCGACTTCGATTTTCTGCACTACGGGCCGCCCACCCCTGATCCCGAGATTCATTAAAAACTGAACCACAAAGGACACAAAGGAAAGCAATAACGGGAACCTTCGCGTCCTTAGTGTCCTCAGTGGTTAAAGATTTTGGAAAAGGAATGAAAAATGGAGCTGCCGGTTAACAAATTCAAACAAGCCATCAAAGCAGGCAGGCCGCAGATCGGCATCTGGTCAAGCCTGTGCAGCTATATTTCGGCGGAAGTGCTGTCGGACGCCGGTTTCGACTGGGTGCTGCTCGATACCGAGCATTCGCCCAACGAGCTGCCGCTGGTGCAGAATCAGCTCGACGCGATGATCGGCGGCACCGCCGAGCCCATCGTGCGGCCGGCGTGGAACGACACGGTGCTCATCAAGCGTTATCTCGACGTGGGCGCGCGGACCCTGTTGCTGCCCTATGTGCAAAACGCGGAGGAGGCGCGCCGCGCGGTCGCGGCGACCCGCTACCCGCCTCTGGGCGTGCGCGGCGTCTCCGGCTGCACGCGCGCCAACCGCTATGGGCGCATCAAGGACTATTTCAGGCGCGTGCATGACGAGCTGTGCGTGCTGGTGCAGGTCGAGACGCGCACCGCCATGGCGAACCTCGAGGACATCGCCGCGGTCGAGGGCGTGGACGGCATTTTCATCGGCCCCAACGATCTTGCTGCCGACATGGGTCATCTCGGCAACTGGCAACACCCCGAAGTGTGGAAGGTGATGGAAGACGCGGCGAAAAGAATTCGCAAGACCGGCAAGGCCCCAGGCATCCTGGTCGGGGAAGCCGACGGCAAGCGCTGCCTTGATCTGGGTTACCTGTTTGTCGCGGTCGGATCGGACCTGGTGATGCTCGCGCGCGGCAGCGAAGCGCTGGCGGCGAAATTCAAGGGTTGAGCAGGAATATGCCACGAAAGGAGTGCAGCGGCGCATGGCAGAGTCTATCGAAGCGCGCAACGTCAGTTTTGAATACGAAACGGCAGCAGGTCCGATGCTTGCGGTCAAGGACGTCAGCTTCAAAGTGGGCGCCACGGAGTTTCTATGCCTCCTCGGCCCCTCGGGTTGCGGCAAGACCACCATACTCAACATGCTCGCCGGTTTTCTCACGCCGAGCCAGGGAGAGATTCTGATCGGTGACAAACCGGTGATGGGCCAGGGCCAGGACCGCGGGGTGGTGTTCCAGGATTTTGCCCAGCTTTTTCCGTGACGTACCGCGCAGCGCAACGTCGAGTTTGGATTGGAAATGCGAGGCGTGCCGGAGAAGGAGCGCCGCGAGACGGCGCTTAACTTCCTCAGGCTCGTCAAGCTCGAGAAATTCGCCGACGTCCACCCGCATCAATTGTCGGGAGGCATGCAGCAGCGCGTGGCGATCGCGCGCGCTCTGGCCTATAACCCCGGCGTTCTTCTGATGGACGAGCCGTTCGCGGCGCTCGACGCGATGACGCGCGACGAAATGCAGAAGCTGCTCACGGAAGTATGGCAGGAAACGAAAAAAACCATTGTTTACATCACCCACAACGTCGCGGAGGCGGTCTATCTCGCTGACCAGGTTCTGGTGCTGGCGGCGCATCCCGGGACGGTGAAGGCCCGGATCCCCCTCGACCTGCCGCGCCCGCGCGACCCGCTGAGCAGCGATTTTGTCGCGATGCAGCGCGCGGTGATGGAATATATCAGCCATTGATGGCCGGGGCATGCCGAAGCCATCGTCCGCGCCGCGGTTCACGTCCGCCGGCTGTACGGCTTCGCGCGCGTGCCGGATTGACACATCCGTATTGTGGTCTTACAGTTTTTTCTCGGGGGGAAGGAAGGGCCTTTCCGCCGGCATCGATGAATAAATGCCCCGCAAAGCCGGTTCACGTCGCAGGCTTGTCACCCCAACAAATAACAGGAGGAAGTCATGACGCAACGTATTATTTCCCGTCGCCAGACCCTGGCGTTGCTCGGCGGCGGCGTGCTCGCCGCCGCGTTTCCGGCCGTGTCGCTGCGTGCGCAGCAGGGCGGCCCGCTCCGGATGGGCATCCAGACCACCATCTGGGGTGCCGTGGCAATCGTCGCTGAGGCAGAGAAAACGTTCGAGAAGGCCGGCGCCAACGTCACGGTCAACAAATTTGATTCCGGCGCCGCGGCACGGGACGCGATGATTGCGGGCCACATCGACCTGGTGAGCATCGGTGCGACGCCGTTCATCGTCGGGGTCGCCAAGAGCAACCTGGTGGGCATCGCTACGGTGTCGTACGCCGGCGGCACGCTGTCGGTGGTGGCGGGCAGAAAGTCCGGAATCAAGAGCGTTGCCGATCTGAAAGGCAGGAAGGTGGCCTCGCAAGTGGGATCATCGACCGACTCCGTGTTCCAGAACCAGATCGCCCCGAGCTTCGGATTGAAGAAGGGGGACTTCCAGGTCATTAACGTCAAGTTCCAGGACCATGTTTCCGCGCTGGCGAGCGGCTCGGTGGACGCATTCGCCGGCGTGGAGCCCAATCCCTCGCTCGCCGAGCTGGAGGGCTATGGAACCGTGCTCACCGACTATTCCAAGTACGACATTGTTCCCGTCATGCTCGGCACCAGCCGCAACGTGCTCGAAAGCCGCGAGGACGACCTGGTGAAGTTCATGCGCGGCTGGCTCGAAGCGGTCAAGCTGTGCCGGGAGCAGCCGGCAAAGGCCGCAGCCATCATAGGCAACTTCTTCAGGAGCCGCGGCCTGAACATGAGAGACGAGGTGTTCCGCCTCGCGCTGAGCCGGATGGATGTCACGCCCACTTTCCGGCCGGAACTCGGCGGCTACCTCAAAGAGGAAGCGGAAAGGCTGGTCAAACGGGGGCAGCTCAACGAAGTGCCGAACCTGGACCGCGCGCTCGATCAGCGCATTCTGAGAAGAGTCGCGTGAGCCTGAATTGAAAGTGTGGCCCTGCCCGCGGTGTGGCGCATGAGGAGGCTCGCCGGGGAGGCGCTCGCCCTGAGCGCTCCCTTTCTCGTGCTGGCGGCCGTATGGGAAGCCGTGGCGCTCGCCGGGGTTTTTCCAGCGAAACTTTTTCCGCCGCTGGAAACGGTCCTCGTCACTTTCGTCAGGCTTGTTTTCAACGGCATCATCTGGGCGAACACCGAAGGCACGCTGCTGCGGCTCGTGCTGGGATTCCTGCTGGCCGCAATCGTGGGTGTGGCGCTGGGTATTCTCATGGGCCGTTTCCGGGTGATGGAGGATGTGTTCCTGCCGGCCGTGAGTTTTGCCTACCCGATTCCAGGACTCGCGTATGCGCCTTTGTTCGTGCTCTGGTTCGGCCTCGGCAACACGCCTGCGATCCTGCTGGTGGGAGCGGCCTCCTCTTTCATCATCATCCTTAACACCTGGAAAGGTGTGAAAGCGGTAAAGCCGGTCTGGTTGCGGGCGGCGGAAGTCATGGGCGCCGGCGAGCGCCAGATGTTCTGGAAGGTGATCATGCCGGCGGCACTGCCATACATTCTCACCGGCCTGAGGCTGGGGCTGGCCCAGGCCTGGCGCATTCTTGTGGCGGTTGAAATGCTGATGGCGGTTGATCGGGGGCTGGGCTGGATGATTTTCGGCGCCCGGCAGTTCCTGGAGACGGACGTCATGCTTTCCGGCATTGCCGTCATCGGGTTGATGGGGGTGTTGCTCGAAAAGCAGGTGTTCGAGCGGCTCGAGCGCTACACCGTCGTGCGCTGGGGGATGCTGACGGCATGAAAGCGGCATTCTCGTGGCAATCGTTGTGGCGCGGGGCCGCCGGGTTTGCCTGCCTCCTGGTGCTGTGGGAAGCGTTTGCGCGCAGCGGGCTGTTCACCCAGGCCATTACGCCGCCGCTGGCCGGCATCGCGAAAACCGCATGGTACATTACGCTTGACGGGACGTTGCCGAAGAACGCGGCGTTCACGCTGGGCCGTGTGCTGCTCGGCCTGTTCTTCGCCTGTCTGATAGGCATCCCGATCGGGATGCTGATGGGGCGGATCCGCCCGATGGAGCGGTTCTTCCTGCCCCTGGTCAGCGTGTTGATGCCGATTCCGTCGCTGGCGTGGGTTCCGCTGTTCATCCTGTGGTTTGGCATCGGTGAGGTGGCCACGACCATGGTCGTAACCTATGCGGCGACCTTTCCCGTCATTTACAATGTGTGGACCGGGGTGCGTGCCGTCAATCCGTTATGGGTGCGGTCGGCGGTTTCCATGGGCGCGAGCCAACGGCAGCTGTTCCGCAAAGTTGTTCTTCCCGGCGCCTTGCCGTATGTCCTGACCGGTATCCGGCTGGCGTTTGGACGCGCCTGGATCGCGGTCATAGGCGGAGAATTCCTCGCGAGCCCGTTCTGGGGCCTGGGGCGGGTGATTTTCGACGCGAAGGAATTCCTCAATTCGGAGGTCATGATAGCGTCTCTGATTGCGATAGGCGTGATCGGGCTCGTATTCGAGCGCGTGGTGTTCCAGGCGCTGGAGCAGCGCACCGTGGCGCGCTGGGGCATGGTGGCGATGGCCGGGCGCTGACGGGTTTCACAAGCACATTTTCCCGAAAA
>JAIESJ010000072.1 GCA_019746155.1 Burkholderiales bacterium | reverse complement strand
GCGGCCCGAGGCGGCGATCCTTTGCCGTACCGCACGCAGCTTGTTGAGCGCTTCGGGAATGAATTTCTGACCGCCGAAACCAGGGTTGACCGACATGATCAGCACCAGATCAATTTTATCGAATACGTGATCGAGGTAGGAGAGCGGTGTTGCCGGATTGAACACCAGCCCCGCCTTGCAGCCCTGATCCCGGATGAGTGCTATCGTGCGGTCGATGTGCTCGGACGCCTCGGGATGGAACGAGATGATATTGGCACCGGCCTTGGCGAAATCGGGAATGATGCGGTCGACCGGCTTCACCATCAGGTGCACGTCGATCGGCACCCGGGTCAACGGGCGTATGGCCTCGCATACCAGAGGCCCGATCGTCAGGTTGGGCACGTAATGGTTGTCCATGACGTCAAAGTGCACGAGGTCGGCGCCGGCGGCGGCGACGCTCCGCACCTCCTCGCCGAGTCTGGCAAAATTGGCCGAGAGTATGCTGGGTGCGATCCTGTATGTCATGCGCCGAAAAACATCAATAGTGACACGGGCATTGTAACTGTTAACGGGCACTGGGCACTAGAGCCTGTCTCAATGATATCCGCGCGATGTGGATATTACCGGGACAGGCTCTGGCAGGGCGCGGTCGCTTGCCTACCGTGGCGAATTCGTGTGCAATAGACCCATGGCCGAAAAAAAACACGATATCACCATTGCAACGCGCGTCACCTTCATCCCCGATCAATCCGACGCGGAGGACGGACGTTATGTGTTTGCCTATACCATTACCATTACCAACACCGGCAGCACGCCCGTGCAGCTGGTCAGCCGGCACTGGATCATCACCGACGCCAATAATCAAGTACAGGAAGTGAGGGGCCTGGGCGTGGTCGGCGAGCAGCCGTACCTGCGCCCCAATGAGAGCTTTGAATACACCAGCGGCGCCGCCATCGCCACCCCGGTCGGCACCATGCGCGGCAGCTACCAGATGGTGGCGGAAGACGGCGTGCGGTTCGACGCTCCGATTCCCGAGTTCACTCTGTCGATGCCGCGCGTGCTGCACTAGCAGCCTGTCGGACTTGGCTCCATTCGCTGGAACCCGTAGCGTGAATGGATCGCCGTTAATCGATGCTTGGGCGACAGGCTGCTTAATAAAGAAGCTTTACGTGTCGCAACCCTATGCTAACCGGATCAAACGTCATTTGCATGGCGTTGTTTTCACCCCGTTCCTTGGTGTTTTTCATGTTAGGAGTTTGTCGAACACAAGTCCGACAAACTCCTAATCGTCACCGGATTTCTTGCGCGGCATCGTCCACCATACGATGAAGATGAGGATCAGCAGCGCAATCCCGGCTTCGAGCAATAACCAGAACATAGACTTGGTGTGGATAAATAGCGTTATACTTCGCCGACATGATGAGCGAAAGCGCGCTGAAAATCCAATCCCGCGCCTCACATTGGATCGTTTACGGCACAGTGCTGTTGCTTGCCGGCTGCGAAACCCTTGCTCCGTCGAAGCCCGCCCCCCCGGTTGCGGTGCCGCCCTCCCCTCCGACGGCAAAGCCTGCTCCGGTTCCGGAGATTCCCCGGCCCGCGCCTCCCGCCGCCGCTACCGGCGCAGCACTCCGGCAGGCCGTGTGGGACGATCTTCCCGGCTGGCGCGAGGACGACCCGGCGCTGGCGTGGGATGCGTTCCTCGCGAGCTGTGGCACGCTCAAAAACCAGGAAAGCTGGCGCGATATCTGCACCGTTGCCCTGCAGATCAGCAAACCGGACCGCGCCGCCGCACGCCGTTTTTTCGAGTTCAACTTCACGCCCTATCAGCTTGTTAACCCGGACGGCGGCAGCGAGGGCCTGGTCACCGGTTATTACGAGCCGCTGCTGCGCGGCAGCCGCAAACCGTCGAAGCGTTACCGCTATCCGCTTTACGCGGTACCCGACGATCTGCTCGTCATCGACCTCAGCGAGCTGTATCCCGAGCTCAAGGGCATGCGTCTGCGCGGCAGGCTCGAAGGCCGGCGCGTGGTGCCCTATTACGACCGTGAGCAGATCGAAAACGGCAAAGCCGCCGTGCACGGCCGGGAGATCGCGTGGGTCGATGATGCCATTGATCTATTTTTTCTGCAGATTCAGGGTTCGGGCCGCATCCGGCTCGACAATGGCGAGACGCTGCGCGTGGGCTACGCCGACCAGAACGGCTATCCCTACCGCTCGATCGGCCGCCAGCTGGTGGAGCGCGGAGAACTGCCGCTCGAAAAAGCCTCGATGCAGGGCATCAAGGCCTGGGCGCGACAGAACCCGGACCAGCTCGCCGGGCTGTTGAACCACAACGCAAGCTACGTCTTCTTCCGCGAACTGCCGGCCGATCTGCCCGGTCCGCCCGGCGCGCTCGGCGTGCCGCTCACCGCGCAGCGCAGCGTGGCGGTCGATCCGCGTTTCGTGCCGCTCGGCGCGCCGGTGTTCCTCGCCACGACCTGGCCCAATTCGAGCCGCCCGTTGAACCGTCTGATGCTGGCGCAGGATACCGGCGGCGCGATCCGCGGCGCGGTGCGCGCGGATTTCTTCTGGGGTTTCGGCGAAGAGGCGGCGCGCGAAGCCGGCCGCATGAAGCAACCGCTGCGCATGTGGGTACTGCTGCCCATAGGTTTCCCGTTGCCGGCCAACGAACTTGTATCCCGCTAGCAGCCTGTCGGGCTTGGCCCCATTCACTGGAACGCGTAGCGTTAACGGATCGCTGTTGATCGACGCTGCAGCTTAGGAGTTTGTCGAACCCAAGTCCGACAAACTCCTAGCGGATCGCGCCTTCGGCCTCGCCGGGGTTGTAATTGACCCTGATCAGAACCCGGCTCTTCACGGTGCGGCCGTCCTTGCGCGCCGGGGAAAAACGCGCATCCGCGAACGCGGTACGCACCGCATGTTCAAAATATCCCGCCGGCTCGACTTCCACAACCGACAGGTCATTCACGCCACCGGTCTCGTCGATGAAAAGCATCACCAGTACCCTGCCGCCCGCTTTGTTTTGCAGGGCACGCTCCGGATACTCCAGCCTGACGGGCTGCAACAGTGCCGGGTAAACATCGAGCTGCCGCGCCGGGTAATAGACAGGGTCGGGGATCTGCGGCAGCGCCGGCCCCGAAACACGCGGCTCCGGCACCGCGGCTGCAGACGATGACTCGGGTGATGGGCTTATTGCGGAAGGGCGCGATGCGCCGTCAGGAGTCGGTTGACCGCCCTCCCGGGAATCCTGCCGGGCGTTTTTTTCCGTGACCGTCGATGCGGGCGGCGGCAGCCGCACTTCCGGCGGTATTGCAGACAACTCAAGCCGCGCGGCGATCGCCGCCGGGCCGCGCGGCGTCCTGCCCTCGGGCACGTCAACCGTCACCCCGGCAGCAAGCCATAAATGGACGAACGCAGAAAGCGTCAGAGCCACCGCCAGCCGGCTTTGCGCCCGCGGGAAAGGTCGTCTGAACGCGGAATCGTTGTCGAATACGGGCGGGATAGCGGCAGCCATGCGGACTTAAACGCCGTACCGCCGCTCCTGTTGACCCGAGGCGGCCGCCACGCCGCTTACTTCGAGGTCACCCCGTTCAGCGCCTGCTCGATCTTGTCGGCGGGAAGATAGCCGCCGATCTGCTGGCCGTCGGCGAGATAGACCGCCGGGGTGCCGCGCACGCCAAAGCGCTGCGCCAGTTCGATGCTCTTCTCGATCGGCGTATCGCAGTTCTTCGTGCCGCCCGGCACCGTGCCCTTGGACATCAGCTCATCCCATGCTTTGGCGCGATCCTTGGCACACCATACCGCCTTGGATTTTTCCACCGAGTCGGGCGGCGAGACGATCGGCAGCAGAAAGGTATAGATCGTGACGTTGTTCAGCTTGACCAGCTCTTCCTGCAGCTTTTTGCAATACCCGCAGTTCGGGTCTTCGAAAGTGTAAAGCGTGCGCTTGCCGTTGCCCCTGACGCGCTTCACCGCCATGTCGGTCGAACTCGCGAGGGTGCTGGCAGTCAGGCGATTATTGCGGTCCTGCGTCAGGTTGCGTGGCTGCTGATTGCGCAAATCGAACAGGTTCCCGGCCAGAAGAAACGTGACTTTTTCGTCGGTGTAAACGATCTGGCCGTTGAAAAGGACTTCATAAATGCCGGGAAAAGGCGTCTTGGAAACGGCTTCGACCGTCATCTTGGGAAATTTGGCCTGGAATCCCTGGCGCACGGCAGCTTCATCGGCGCTGGCGACCGACACGAAGAACGCCGAGGCGGTCAGAAAGCAGATCATGAATGCTCGTAACATGATTAATCCTTGAATTTGATTTAAAACGCGGCAGGCTTACGCTACCGCCTGCCGCACCAGCATGTTCTTCAATTGCGGCTGCCGGTTGACCAGCTTGAGCCCCAGATTTCGCACCCCGACCAGCCAGACCATATCGTTGTTGAAAAGTTTCTGCAAAGCATCGGTAGTAAACTGCAACGCCAGAATGTCCTCTTTGCGCGCGCGCTCGTATCGCCGCAACAGCGCGTAGTCGCCACAATCGGCCTGGGCCCCGCGATCCAGCAACACTGCCGCCAGTTCACGCGCATCGCGAAAGCCGAGATTGACCCCCTGCCCGGCCAGGGGATGCACGTTATGCGCGGCGTCCCCCACCAGCGCAAGGCGGCATTTCACTATATTTTCAACACGTTGTAGTCTAAGCGGAAAGGCCGCCGGCGGCGTGAGGAGATGTAGCCCGCCCAAGGCATGGCGGCTGGCGGCAGCGACCTCGCTGGTGAGATCGTCAGGCGCCAGCGCGAGCAACTCGCGGGCATGCGGCTCGGCGGTCGACCACACCATCGAGACGCGGTTATCCGGCAGCGGCAGCAGCGCCAGCACGCCGTCGCGGCGGAACCATTGGTAAGCCACGCCGCGATGCGGCTTCCCGGCGCCAAAATTGGCCACCACCCCGAGCTGGCCGTAATCGCGCGGCCTGGTCTTGATGCCCGCCTGCGCGCGCAGCCACGAGTCGGCGCCGTCGGCGCCGACGATCAGCCTTGCCGTCAGTTCCGTATGGTCTTCGAGCAGCAGCCGGACGTAATCGTCGCGCCAGTCGACCGCGGCGCAGCGCGCGGGGCAGAACACGCGCACATGTTCGGAATGCTGCAGGCATTGCCACGCCGCCTGCTGCAGCAGGCGGTTCTCGACGATGAAGGCCAGTTCACGCAAACCCGCGTCATAGGCATTGAAATCGAGACGCGAGTCGGAGGCGTCGCCATGAACCTGCATCGCCTCGACCGGCATGACGCGATGCTGCGGCACGCCTTCCCATACGCCGCAGCTTCCCAGAAACGCCGCGCTGCCGGGACTGATGGCGTAGACGCGGCTGTCCCACGAATCGTCGGCGGGAAGCGGCGGGGGGGGCAGGGACTCGATGACGGCGACGTTCAAGCCCGCAGGCCTGAGCGCCAGCGCAAGACTGGCGCCAACCAGACCGCCGCCGATGATGATAACGTCAAACGAGTGTGACATGCGCGGGATAAGATGAATTCTTACCCGCGCAGTTTAATCCGTCGGCGTCTGTTTGAGCAAAACTTCCGTGGCTCAGGCGGCCTTGCGCAACTGCACGCAGCCCTGCGCTTCAACCATCATCCTGTTGAGCAGCGAAGCGAGCGCATACACCGCGTCGATATGCGGCGTCGGCGTCCCGGTGATCTTGCCCAGCTCCACCACCGCGCCGACCAGCGGCTCGACTTCAATGGGACGGCCGGCCTCGACGTCCTGCAGCGTCGAGGTCTTGTGCTTGCCGACCTTCTCCGCGCCGGCGATGCGCTTCTCGAGCGGCAGCCGGAAGGTAATGCCCAACTTGTTGGCGATGGTCTGGGCCTCGGTCATCATGTCCGCCGCCAGCTGGCGCGTGAGCGGAAACTGGCAGATGTCGACCAAGGTTGCGTGGGTGAGCGCGCTGATCGGATTGAACGACAGGTTGCCCCACAGCTTGAGCCAGATCTCGGCGCGAATATTGTCGAGGATCGGCGATTTGAAGCCGGCCCTGATGAGCACCTCGGAGACGCGCTGTGCGCGCTCGGTGGTGGCGCCGTCGAGTTCGCCGATCGGAAAGCGGTCGCCCTCGATGTGGCGGATAACGCCCGGCGCCGCGATCTCGCCTGCCGGATAGACCACGCAGCCGATAATGCGGCCGGCATCGATATGCTCGGAAATCGTGCCGTTGGGGTCGAGTGTAGCAAGCCTGCGTCCTTCGAACGGACCGCCGTGGCGCTGGAAGTACCACCAGGGCATGCCGTTCTGCACCGGGACGATCACGGTATGCTCGGCAAAGAGCTGCGGGATCTGCGACGCCACCTGCTCGATGATGTGCCCCTTGAGCGCCAGGATCACCAGATCATGCTTACCCGCCGCGGCGAAGCTGTCGGTGGCCCTGACGTTTTTCGCGACGTGCTCGGTGCCATCGTGCATGACGAGTTTGATGCCGTTCTTCTTGATCGCTTCGAGATGCGCGCCCTGGTCGATCACGGTAACTTCCTCGCCGGCGAGCGCCAGTTTCGCCCCCAGCAAACCGCCGATCGCGCCGGCGCCGATTACGCAGATTTTCATAATCTTTCTCCTGTGACTTAAATATCGCTCACGCTGCTCACGGTCACTCGAACCTGTTGGCGAGCGTGCCGATGCCTTCAATGGTGACCTCTATGGTGCTGCCCGGCTTCATGGAACCCACGCCGACCGAGGTGCCGCAGCAGATCACGTCGCCCGGATAGAGCGTCATGTCCTGGGAGATCAGGCTCACCAGCCTGGCCGGCGGGAAAATCATGTCGGAGACCGGATAGTTCTGGCGTTCCTGGCCGTTCAGCACGGTCTTCACCGTCAGCTTGGCCGGGTCAAGACCTGCGGCAATCACCGGGCCGAATACGCCGAACGTGTCGAAGCTCTTGGAGCGCGACCATTGCTGGAACGCCGGGTCGCGGTTGATGATGTCCGCGGCCGTAACGTCGTTGATGCAGGTATAACCGAAGATATGGTCCGGCGCCTCGGCTTCGCTTACCGCCTTGCAAGTCTTGCCGATGACGATACCTAGTTCACCTTCATAGACCACCTTGCCGTCGAAAGATTTCGGCGAGCGTATGATTTCCCCGCCGGCAAGAAACGAATTGCTGGTCTTGATCAGATACAACGGCTCTTTCGGGATCGCGGCGTTCAGTTTCGCGGCGAGCGCGTGGAAGTTGTTCCAGATCGCGATCATTTTGGTGGGCTGGGTCGGCGTCAGCAGCCTGACCGCGGACAGCGCCAAGGTCTGGGATGTCGCACCCGGATTGTTGAACATATCTCCCTGGTATACCGTGATGGTGTCACCTTGCAGCTTGCCGAAACCCGGTTTGCCGGCATGCTCGAAGCGCAGCCATTTATCCACTGTCCTCTCCTTCTTTGCCATTATTTCACAATATGGAATATACATTCGTATGACGCAATCAAGATAGCACGGTCATGCTGGACTGGCAATCACAACCCGTGCCGGTGTACAACAAGCTCTGGATTATTAAACCGAATCCGGCATTGGCCCCGGCGCGTTTGGCTTGACAAGACCTCCCCTGCTCATTAGACTGCGCCGCTTCCTGTGGCGAGTTAGCTCAGCGGTTAGAGCAGCGGAATCATAATCCGTTGGTCCGGGGTTCAAATCCCTGACTCGCCACCAAATTTCCGCAGGTCATTGAACTCTTCGGCAGCCAGCTCGAACAGACGCAGGCGATCGCGAACGCCTTGGATGATGGAGCCGGCCAATGCGCGGGGGAAGTCCGGCGGCATGGATGCCAGTGCCTTATCCAGGGCGCTCGGCACGTCGCGGATCAGTCCGGCGAAAACTTCATCCACGGTTGTGTTCGGGATTCCGCTGGCGGTGGCGGTCTGGCGAAAGTGTCTTGGCAAAATCTCGCCGATAACGTAATGGCGATTGGTGCCTGCCGCCATCGCAAACTTCATCCGGTTATGCCGGATCTGGCCGGCGTCCACCGGCGGTTGAGCGGACATCACGTCGTAGAGCGGCGTCAGTCGAAATCTGGCACCTGGCATCAGTCTTAAGCTGAAGTTTTTCGCGTGCCCGTCCGTCGCACCCAAAAGCCAATACGCGACTTGGGCCTTCAGGAAAAGTCTGCGATCCGCGAGCGCGTCATCGCTTGCCTTCAGAAGATCGAGAACACGCGCGATACCCGGTCCTCCCTCGGACTCATACTTCGCGGAAGGATGTGTGGCCAGCGCTTGGCAGCAATCTTCCTGTGGCAAGCGCAGCAACCGGCCATCTCTTGTCCAGAGTCGATCGAAGCGCTCGATAACGAGCACACGCTGCCCGTCGAAGTCCGCGATTTCGGTTCTGGCCACGGGCAGACCGAGGGCAGCGAGGAATTGCAGACAGAAATACTCGTTTTCGACGCTCTGGCTCAAGTCGATGCCGCTCGGCAACATACCCATCTGGGGCTTCAAAATGTGGGTGGTGGCAGTCGTTCCGTGGGGGATGTGCCACTCGCCATTCAGACGCAAAAGAGCCGTTTTTTCCTGCACGCCCGCGATGGAGATGCGGAAATCCTCGTCGTCACCGAGACCCAGCGGCGCGCGCGCCAAATCGGCAAGCTTGCGGGCAATCTCTTCGTTTGTGATGGGGCGGCTGGATAATGCACCGGCTACGCCAGGCATCTGCCCTTCGGGCAGAAACTGAAGCGCACCGACACAATCGCGGCCGATCACCGCCAGCAGACGGCATGCGTCGTAACCATCCGCATGCATGCGTTCGGCAAGCTGGCGCCTGATCGGCTCGTTGTCCGGCAACAGGTTGTCGAAATAGGCGATGACGGATGCGCCGGTAAATCTGGTTTCCCGCAACGGTAACGACAGCGAAATCGGTAGCGCGTTTTCCCATTCAAGCCAGACCGGGTCGTACTGGAAGCTGATCGCACCGCTCGCGGCCCGATTCAGCCGACCAACCAGGCGGCTGTTCAGGAAAACGTTGAGCGAAACACCGCTTTTGCGGCGAGCCATCAGAAATTCTCTTCTATCTCGTTCGGGGAGGATTTCGTGCGCGGCCTGATGACGATTTCAAGGTCGAGCGCTGTCAGCACATCAAACAACGTGCTCAGCCGCGTGCCGGGCTCTCCGGTCTCCAACTTCGAGATGGTGGCCTGCCTCAGGCTTACCCGCTTGCCCATGTCCTCTTGCGTCAGCTTTAACGATTGCCGACGACGGCGCAGCATTTCGCCAACTTGTTTAGGCGTTCTAGCTATCTGGTTCATAATCACCCGAAGTAAGCGATAAATTTTATACTGTAATGCGTATATTTTAAATTATACGCTATAAAGTATAAAAATCAAGTATACGTTTCAGCGTATAAGAACCCTGAATACGCTATCCCGTATACGCGACCTCGCCAGAGAACGAAAGAGTGTGCACACACCAACACCACGGCTTGAACCCTTGGGACGTCCAGCCATGGTCTACTCTGATAAAATGACGCCTCGTTTAATTTGAAGCAGCGGGGTAGCACTTGGTTGGTCGGCTCTCTGCGAATTCAAAGGGATACGGCAAATCCCTGACTCGCCACCATTCCCATTACCAAGCTCTGGCTCCAGACAACCCGCGATGTCATACTCGACAATGCGGTTGAAGTATTTGATTACGTTGTGTTATTGTGAACCGATGCGAATATTGATCGCGGGCTTGGCCCTAAGTTTTACGCTGGCTGCGCCGGGACATGCCCAAGTGCAGCGTCTGCTGCCTGCGAACGGTCAGCTCGGCGAACTGTCGGGCCAGCAGCACCCTTATCCGCTGGTCCAGATCAATAGAGAAACGCTACGCTTGGCGCCCGGTGGACTGATCTATGACCAGAACAACCGTACCATCCTGCACGGCTACCTGCCGTCCGATGCCCAGGTGTTGTACGTACTCGATCCCCGCGGTGAAGTCTCGCGCATTGTCATCCTGACCCCCGAGGAACTGGCGCGGCTCCAACAGGCCGGGCAACGCTGACACCGTGAGCAAGAAAGTCTACATCAAGACCTTCGGCTGCCAGATGAACGAGTACGACTCGGGCAAGATGGCCGACGTACTGCACGCGGCCCAAGGCATGGAAATCACCGAAAACCCCGCCGAAGCCGATCTGATCCTGTTCAACACCTGCTC
>JAIESJ010000171.1 GCA_019746155.1 Burkholderiales bacterium | reverse complement strand
CGGGGAGAGGGGAGATTCGAGACGTAAACGAATGTCATTCATTTACGTAAAACTCGATAGGAAAGAAGCTTTGCGTGTCGCAACGCCGTGTCGGCCGGAACCAACGTCGCTTGCATGGCGTTCTTTTCGCCTCGTTCTTTGGTTTTTTCATTTCAGGAGTTTATCGGGGCCAAGTCCGATAAACTCCTAGGCCGTGGATACGCCAGGCGACCAGTTTTTTCAGCAGCCGCAACGTGTTTCCCCCGACATCCATTTTGCTCGCGCCCCGTTTGAGGTCGTAGCGCAGGGCAAGCGGTATTTCGCACATGCGCGCTCCCAGACGGTTGAGCTTGAGCAGCAGCTCCACCATGCAGGCAAAACCCGGTTCGCAGACCAGGCGGTCGCCGTAGGCGGCGAGGGCTTTTTGCAGCACTTCGATGCGGTAGCCGCGGTAGCCGCAGGTGTAATCAAGCACGCCGCGACACGGATGCAGCAGCTTGAACAGCACCGCCGCCCCGAGGCTCAGGATCCTGCGGTGCAAGGCGACGCCCGCGATGCTGGCGCCGGCCCGGTAGCGCGAGGCAATCACCACGTCATGATCCGCTTCCAGGGCGGCGAACATCTGCGGGAACTGCCGCGGATGATGCGTATCGTCACAATCCAGGATGAACAGGACGTCCTGTGGTTTGCCATGACGCGCAGCGTGACTAACTAGCGAGCGCAGGCCCTGGCCGAGGCCCATGTTCTGCGCGCATCCGATCACTTCCACGTTCAGCTCGTGCTGCCAGGACAGCGCCGCGGCCACCGTGCCGTCGGTGCAGCCATCGTTGTAGAGCACGATACGGTAGGGCAACGCCTTGGCCGGGAACAGTTCCCTGAAGCGCGGAAACAGCGCCGGGATCGTGGCTTCTTCGTTATATGCCGGCAACCCGATCCAGATGCAGCGGTCTGCCGGCGGAAATTGTGGCGCCATCTGTATAAGCGATGCGATTAGTCTCTTGAGCGCTCCGCCGGATTGCAGCCTGATACCGCCGCATGGTCTACAATACGCCTCGCCGCGATCCGCCTCGCGCTGTTCGTCCGCACCGCCAAGACACGGTCTCGCCCCAATGGAATCCGCTGCCGCATACAAATCGACCAGAACATTGTGGTGGCTTTATGCCGTCGCAGCATTCAGTTTGTTGACGACTTTGCATCTTCCCTATGTCGGGGAAGAGGCGGTTTACACCATCACTTCGTTGGAAATGTGGGTGAACCGCGAGTTTTTCCTCACCACGCTGTACGGCACGGGTTATCCCCGGCCGCCTTTCCTCAACTGGCTGATCGTCCCGCTCGCCAACCTCCTGGGCTGGGAGCACGTGCTGCAGGCTTCGCGTCTTGTTACCGCAGCCGCGACCGTCGCGACCGGTTTGGTGCTCGCCTGGCTCACGGCGCATCTTACCCGAAATCGTGCGCTGGCGGCGTTTGCGGCGCTGGTGTTTCTGTCGGGCGACGCGCTGTTCTACCGCGGCTGGCTCGCATATGCCGATTCATTGTTTACGCTTTGCGTATTCACCGCCATCGCCTGCGCCTGGGTCGCGGCGGAGCGGAACAGGACGTGGCTTGTCTGGATCGGCATGGTCGCGCTCACCTGCGGTTTCCTCACCAAGGTGCAGACCGCCTACATTTTTTACGGCGTCGCCTTCATGGTGCTGCTCTACAGGCGCGACTACCGCCGCGTGCTACTGCATCCCGGTTCGATTGCGGCGCATCTTGCGGGTATTGCGGCATTCGTCCTGTGGAATCTGTACGCGGCGCGCGGTGCTCACAGCACGGGGGCGGTAACCGACATCGTACTCAAGATCCAAACCGCCGGCGTTGCGGCATATCTCAACCAATTGTGGACGTTTCCCCTGGAGACGTTTCTGAGGTTTCTGCCCGCCAGCGCGCTTGCGGCTTATTTCTGGTATCGCGGAAGGAATGCCTCGCCTGAGGCAAGGACGATCATCACGCAGGATGCGTTCCCGCTGGCCCTGCTGGCGTGGATGACGGCGCTCAACTTTCTTCCGTACTGGTGGGGCCCCCAATCCCACATCCGCTACATCATGCCGCTGTATCCGCTGATCACGTTGATCATCGCCTACGTCATCTGGCAGTCCGGGCAGAAGCGGGTCCGGATCGCCACCGGCTGGCTGATCGTGGCCATCGCGCTCAAGTATGTGCTCGGACTGTGGGCGTTTCCCGCGTACCAGGAGAAGTTTCGCGGCAATTACGCCGCGACCGCGGCCGACATTCTGGAAAAAACCCGTGGTTTTCCGCTGTACGTCACCGACGTTTCCGCCACCGGCCTCAGCGTTGCGGCCAACATCGACACGTTGCTCTATCCCGGCAAGCCGATCCAATGGCCGCCGGGCGTGTGGGACAACGGCTTCGTGCTTTCCTACACCGCCAATCCGGAACTGGGGCAGGTCAGTCAGCGCTACCGGCTCGGCGGCAATGAGCTCTATCTGCTGTGTCGTGGCGCGGCGTGCGGCCGATTCACCATTTACCCATCACCCAATCACTGAATCAGCCGCCACCAAAACACGCATCCCATCGCCGATCACCGCCTCGATGGCGGCGATGACGCGGTTTGCAGGCATCCGCTGCAGACAGTCGCTGAAGCTGTCTATGTTCCTGTCGCAACCCTCGAGCAGGCAGGGCACGCATGGCTCGGTGCCCTGCAATAGCGTCACGTTGCCCTTACGCTGATTGCCGCAGCGCCGCCAGGGGTTGGTGTCGCCCGCGTGGTCACGGGGCCAAGGCCCCCATTTGACCGGATTGGACGGGCCGAAGAGCGCGATTGTCGGCACACCCAGTGCCGCTGCGACGTGGGTGAGTACCGTATCGGGCCCCACATAGACCCGGGCGCGGCTCACGAGCAGCGCCGCTGCGCCGAGCGAAAGCCTGCCGGCGGCGTTTATGACGCCCGGCGGCATGCCGCGCGCGATATCGGCGATGTATGCGAGTTCCGCGGCATCCTTGCCGCCCGAGAGCACGATGCGAAAGCCGCGTGCGGCGAGCCACTGCGCGATATCGAGCCAGCCGTGCCGGTGCCACATCTTGTAGTTGAACTTGGGATAGGTGTGCAGTACGGCGATCGGCTGCGCGGTCCCGGCGCCGAGTAACGCATTGACCTGGTGTTCGTCTTCGTCACGCCAGGTCACGACGACTTCCGGGCGGGGCGGGAGGCCCAGCGCGTCGGCCAGCGCCAGGTGCATGCGCACGGTGTGGGTATCGAGGTTGTCGAACGGCACCCGGCGATTGAGCAACCGCCGCTTCCAGCGTTCCTTGCGGGTGTCGATCAACAAGCCGGCACGCCACCTGCCCGCGACGAATGCGTAAAGCGTCGGCCGGTCTCCCGGCACCAGCGACAGCGCCACATCGTAGCGGCGCCACAGTTGCATCAGGAAGGCGAGGTGCGGTCTGAATCGCGGCCGCTCCGGTACGGCGACGACGCGCCGTATATCGGGATTGGCGTCCAGCACGCCCTGAGTACCTTCAAACACCAGGACGTCGATCACGGTGTCGGGCCAGGCCCGCCTGATCGAGCGGATCAGGGGCGTGGCGAGCAGCACGTCACCGATGCGGCGGGGGATGACCACCAGCACGCTGCGCGGCGGCGTTTTCATGGGCAGGTGCGACTGGTTGACGGGACGCTCGTCGTACCCACCCCCATCCCGACCTTCCCCCTGAGAGGGAAGGTGAGAAATGTGCCGCGAGGCGGCACGGAGGGGTTCCCCACCCCCATCCCGACCTTCCCCCTGAGAGGGAAGGTGAGAAATGTGCCGCGAGGCGGCACGGAGGGGTTCCCCACCCCCATCCCGACCTTCCCCCTGAGAGGGAAGGTGAGAAATGTGCCGGTGCGCCGGTCCAGCCAACATCCTTCCTTCAGGGGGAGGGCATCCGTCGAACATTCCTCCCCTTCAAGGGGAGGGCAGGGTGGGGATGGGGCTGAAGTGCTGCGTCTGACCATCGTGAGTTGCGCGGGCTACAGATATTGATCGACGCCCACTTTCGCGTAAGTGCGTCTCGAAGCGATGAGGTCGTCGAGCAGGCGCTGGTTCTCATTGAAACCGCGCTTGTCCGCCTCGCGATGCCAGAGGTGGAATACCGGCGCGGCGAAGCGTGCGCTCTTGTGCCTGATACCCGCGTGGAGCAGGCGTATCACCAGATCGGTATCCTCGAGCCCCCATTTTCCGGCGTAGGACTCGTCGAAGCCGTTTACGGCAATGAGGTCTTTGCGCCAGGCCGAAAGGTTGCAGGTCTTTACGCCCTTCCAGCGGTCGGGCGAGCGTTTGCGGAATGCGCCGTCGGGAAGCTTCACCATGGGCAGCCAGCGGTTGATGTCGCGTCTGAGCCACGCGCCGAGCCAGCGCGACAGGCCCCAGTCATAAAGCGGCAGACGCTGCCTCAGCACCTTCGCCGTAAATCCTTCGCTCAGCAGAATGCGGTTGCCGGACAGGAAGTATCCGGGTTCGGCAAGCCGGCGATGCCGGCTCACGAAATCGCGCGGCGGCACGCAGTCGGCGTCAGTGTAAATCACATAATCGGCGCCTGTCGCGGCAAGCCCGCGGTTGCGCATGACTGCGGCGCGGAAGCCGCGGTCCTCGTGCCACAGATGGGACAACGCAAACGGCGCACGGCGCGCGTAGGACTCGACCACCTGCCGCACTTCATCGGTGGAACCATCGTCGGCGATGATCACTTCGAAGTTGCGGTCGTCCTGGTGCAGATAGCCGTCAAGCAGGGCGGCAAGCGCATCGGGACGGTTGTAGGCGGTGACGACGACGGCTATTCGCATTCGCTTTGGTGAATGGTGAGTAGTAAACGGTGAATGGTGGGCGGTAGGTTGGCAATCCTTTGCCGACCTACCTCTGTGTGTCTTCCGTGGCCAGGCTTTTTGACTCCGGGCATGACCTTATCGGCGTATCCCTCAAGGCACCCCTCAAGGGGGTGTTGAAAAGAAGGGTATTGAGAAGAATTCATCGGTGGTTTTTTTCGGACAGCAGCATCAGCTTGAGATAGCGGTAATAGGAGCCCTCCGCGTTGGCCACCGCCAGCATGAAGCCCTCGCGGCCGTCGAGAAAGCCCAGGCGCAGGAAATAGGTGCGCATGAATGCCCACCCGCCATGAAGCAATGCGGTAAAAAGCGAAGCGCGCCGTCCGCGCCGGTGAAGCATCAGCGCGGTGTTGGTCGAATACACGTTCATCTTGTTGAGCATCTGGTCGAGACTGGTGATCGCTTCGTGCATCAGCGGCTGCTTGAGCTTGCCGGTCGGGCCGTTTACGATCAGCCGCTCGTGCGTATTGTCCTCGGAAAATCGCGCGGCATCGCGACGAAACAACCGCACCACGTAATCGGGCCACCAGCCGGAGTGGCGCATGAGACGGCCGCAGAAGCTCGAGCGTCGCGGTATCGCAAACGCCGCCTTATTGCCAGGAGCGGCAAGCGTGCGATCGATTTCGGCACGCAGCTCGGGGGCCACCCACTCGTCGGCATCGAGCGCAAGCACCCAGTCGCCGCAGGCGAGATCAAGCGCACGGTTTTTCTGCGGACCGTAGCCGGGCCAGTCGGGCGTCTGGTGGACCTGGGCGCCCAGCTCGCGGCAGATGTCGAGCGTGCGGTCGGTGCTGCCGGAATCGACGACCACGATTTCGTCGGCCCACGCCACGGATTCCAAGCAGCGGGGCAGGGTCCGCTCGGCATTCTTGGTGATGATAATGGCGGAGACGTTCATTATGGGTGAATCGTACCCCTCAAGGGGGTATTGAAAAGAATGAATCGTGAATCGTAAGACGCCTGCGGGTCGGCAACTCTTGCCGGCAATCAATAACGGCGGCGGGTATGTCGCCTTCCAACTGGATATCCATTACTCATCACCCATGACCCATCCTCCCCGGTCTAGCGCAAGAGCGCCTGGACCCTGGCCATGACTTCCGCCATGACTTCCCCGCTCGCGCGTCCGGCGCGCTGGGCCCGGCGCGCCTGCCAGTCGACGCTCTTGACCTGGTCCGCTAGCGCCACGCCCGGAGTACCATCGGGCCCTTCCAGCGGAACTTCAAACGGATAACCCTTGATCCGTGTTGTCAGCGGGCAGCAGAGCATGAGGCCGGCCGCGCGATTGTATTTCCCAGGCGAAAGCACCAGCGCCGGACGGCGTCCAGCCTGCTCATGGCCAGCCTGTGGAGTGAAATTTAGCCAGACGACGTCGCCGCGTTCGGGCACGTAGTGGCGGGAGGCCATCAGAATGCCTCGCAGCCCTCGGGCGCCCCGAAATCAATCTCTGCGTGCAAGTTGCTGCGCCGGATTCCCGCCACCAACTGGCCCAGCGAGTACTCACGCCGGGTAGAGCGGCGCAGGCGAATCTGGCGGTTCGTGACCTCGACTTCGAGCGCTTCCCCTTCCCGGATGCCGGTTTCTTGAACCACCGCCTTGGGCAGCCGCACAGCGTAGCTGTTGCCCCATTTCTGCATCTTGGTCAGCATGATGCCTCCGATGATGTTTCTACTTTGTAGATACTACCGTGCCGGACGCACCGGGTCAACCGGCGATTGCGGGCGGGTAAAATGAAAAACAGGACGCCGCTCTTGCCACTTGCCATTCATTCTTTTCAATACCCCTTACTTTGAGGGTACGATTTACCGCTTACCGCCGGCAGTCCGCCATAGAGCACGCCCGTCAGCCACGCGTAAAACAAGCCCTCGGTGTGATCCAGCAGCAGGGAATTGAGCATGCAGCCGATGGCCATGGTCAGCACCAGCCCGCGCGCAAGATGGCATTCGAGAGGAGAGGCGAGCCGCGCGGCAAAGCGCCACTGTAGGTAAAACAGGACGAGCAGCACGGCCAAACCGATCAGGCCGATCTGTACGGTGATATTCAGAAATTCATTATGGGGATTGCGGGTTTCCATCGCACCCGTGCCCTGGGTCTTGTCGGCATAGGCCTTGGGAAGGCCGCCGGTGCCCACCCCGATCACGGGATGGTCGGCGATGATCGCCAGCGTGTTGCGGTAGAACTCCAGGCGTAACCCCGCCGAGGTCTGCGCGGGACGATCGGTTCTCCAGCCTTGGGTTTCTTTGGCGATGATGTTCACCCGCTCCCGGAAGGGGCCCGGAATGAGGGTCAATGCGCCTGCAAGCGCCGTAATGATCACTGCCGCCGCGCCAAGGCCGCGCCAGCGATTGCGGTCGAAACCCAGAAGCAGGGCCAGCCCGAAAAAAACAAGGTAACCGGTTGCGCCTTGCACCATCATGGTGACGTTGATTGCTGCGAGAACGGCAAGCGTGCTCCAGCCCAGCTTGATTTTTGATGACGTGGCTGTTAGTGCCAACCAGGCGAACAGGAAAGCGGCGTAGGCCATCAGGATGTTGTGCGTCAGGTGCAGCTTGAACACGACTGGGTAGGCTGCATCGCCGATCGTAAATGGATTTTTCGGCACCACGCCGGCCTTGGTCAAATAAGATAACAGCAAGACCATCGACAGCGATGCAGTCAGGGCATAAAGCGCGTGGCGGCGCGTCGCGGCATCGCGGAACAGGAACAGAAAAACCGGGATAAACAGCAGATCGGCGTACTTTCCGAGATAGTTTGCGGCGTCTCCCGCCTCGCGGTCGCCGTAGAGTGTGCCGACAAGCAGCAGCACAAACAGCGCAAGCGCCGCGATCGATATATAATTTCTCTTTATTATCAATAACTTATGTTTATAATCGCCGCCAGCGAACCATCCCGCCAGCGCCAGCGCCAGCAGCACGTTGTCGAGCGCAACCGAAATCGGGATCGAAAAACCGAGCGCGATTGCGGCCCAGCGCGCCGTCCGGTCAGCGTAACGGGTCAGAGACACAGACGAGCGACTCCTGCCCCTTCAGGGGGAAGGTTGGGATGGGGGTGGGGGAACCTCGCCATGCCCTCTTGGGCACACTTCTCTCCTTCCCCCTCAGGGGGAAGGTCGGGATGGGGGTGGGTACTCATCCCGGCGGACTCTGAATGAAATGGCTGCCGGGGATCAGTATCATCCCATTATTCATACCCATCCCCACCCGTACCCTCCCCTTGAAGGGGAGGGTTCGTAAAGTATTGCTCCCCTTGAAGAGGAGGAAGGGGTTCCCATTCACGATTCACCGTTCGCTCGTCTGTACTCGGGCACCCACTGCGCGAGTTCGGCTTTGACGGTTTCGTCGACCGGGACATCGCCACGTGCAAGCCACTGCTCGAGCCGCGCCAACCATTCACCGTTCTCCTGCCGGGCCTTGGCGATGCGCAACTTGGGGTGGGGCGTAGGCAGGGTGTTTTCATCCGCCGCGAGCGGTTCTTCATAAAGTTTCTCGCCGGGGCGCAATCCGGTGTAAACGATTCTGATCTCGTTCTCGCTGAAGCCTGACAGCCTGATCAGCTCGCGCGCAAGATCGACGATCCTGACCGGCTCGCCCATATCGAGCACGAAAATCTCGCCGCCCTGGCCCATCAGTCCCGCCTGCAGCACCAGTTGCACCGCCTCCGGGATCGACATGAAGTAACGCGTGATCTCGGGATGGGTCACCGTGACCGGCCCGCCGCGCGCGATCTGTTCGCGGAACTTCGGGATCACGCTGCCGGTAGAACCCAGCACGTTGCCGAAGCGCACCATCACGAAACGCGTGTTTCTCTTTCCCTCCTCTGCCGCCCTCATCCCCGACCCTTCTACCGTCAGGCGGCACCGAGGTCCCGGAGGGAGAAGGGAGGTACAAGCTTCCTCCCCCCCTTTGAAAGGGAGGTCAGAAACGAGGGATGGAGGAGCCGGAGGCGAGGTTTGTTGCAGCGCCTGGCACACCATCTCGGCGAGCCGCTTGCTCGCGCCCATCACGTTGGCCGGATTCACCGCCTTGTCGGTCGAGACGAAGACAAACTTCTCCAGGCCGTGCGCGATTGCCGCCTGCGCCACGACCTGCGTCCCCAAAACATTGTTGAGTACCGCCTGCCACGCGTTCTCGTTTTCCATCAGCGGGACGTGCTTGTAGGCTGCGGCATGGAAAACGAGCGAAGGGCGGTAGGCGGCCATCAGCTGATTGACGCGTGCGGCGTCCTTGACGTCGCCGATCGCGCACACCACCGACAGCCCGGGAAACCGCCCGGCGAACTCCTGCTCGATGGAGTAGAGCGCGAATTCGTTGAGCTCGAACAAAATCAGTTGCCGCGGCGCAAAGCGCGCGATTTGCCGGGCCAGCTCCGCACCGATCGAACCGCCGGCGCCGGTCACCAGCACGGCGCGTCCGCTGAACCACCCGGTCAGGCCCGCGGTGTCAAGAACGACCGGATCGCGTCCCAGCAGGTCGTCGAGCTCGATGTGACGGACTTGCGACACCGTGACCCGACCGCTTATTAAATCGTCGAACGACGGCACCGTCAGCACATTGAGGCCCGCACTGCGGGCGATTTCAACCGCGCGCCGCCGCGCGCCGTGCGCCGCTCCCGGCATGGCGATGATGGCGTGCCGGATAGCGAGCTTTTGTTTCCAATGCGGTAGATCGTCGAGACAGCCGAGCACGTTTACGCCATGCAGTTGACGGCCACGTTTGGCGACATCGTCATCGAATACACCTACCACTTTCCACTGCGGGCTGCGCGCGAGTTCCCTGATGAGATTGACCGCGGCCTCTTCGGCGCCGAGCACGAACACCGGCTCGCGCTTTTCCGGGATCAGACTGTCCAGATTGTGTTCTTTCCAGGCGCGATAAGCCAGGCGGCTGCCGCCCATGATCATGGCCAGAAATACCGGGCTCATGATCAATACCGAGCGCGGCACCACGATCTGCAGCATGAATAGTACGGCAGGCGCGGCAATTGCGCCGATCGCAATCGCGGCAACGATCCGCTTTAGGTCGGGCAAACTCGCGAAGCGCCAGAGGCCGCGGTACAACCCGAAACTCAGGAAAAGCGCTCCATGTAAGGGCACGACCCATACCAGCGATTCCAGGGCAATCTTCAAAAAGTAGTCCGGGATCTCAAGGTTGAACCGCAGCCAGAACGCCGCAAGCCAGGCCGCGATGGCGGCGGCGACATCGTGCGTGAACGCGAGCAGGGTGCGCCAGTTGAACTTCATCGCTCTAACGCATCTACATCTCCCCCTTCGGGGGGCAACACGCCGTGCA
>JAIESJ010000219.1 GCA_019746155.1 Burkholderiales bacterium | reverse complement strand
GACGTCGACACCCATCGCGGAACCCGTGAGGGTGTGCCGCGGCTGGTCGAAATCCTGGCAAAACACCAGGTACAAGCCACCTTCCTCTTCAGCCTGGGCCCCGACCATACCGGCCGGGCAATCAAGCGCGTGTTCAGGCCCGGCTTCATGCAGAAGGTGTCGCGCACTTCGGTGCTTGAGCATTACGGAATCGTGACTTTGCTCTACGGGACCCTGTTGCCCGGGCCCGATATCGGCAAGCGCAATTCGGATATCATGCGGCGGGTGCGCGATGCCGGGCACGAAGTCGGCATCCACACCTACAACCACATCAAATGGCAGGACGGCGTGGCACATCAGGATGAAGCATGGACGCGGCGCGAGATGCAACTCGCTTGCGAACGCTTCCAGCAGATTTTCGGCGAGCCCGCCCTCACCCACGGCGCGGCCGGCTGGCAAATGAACCGGCACGCCTACCGGCTCACCCAGCGCCTGGGCTTTCGCTATTGTTCCGATACCCGCGGCACGCATCCTTTCGTGCCGGTCCATAACGCCGAAATTTTCGCCTGTCCACAGCTGCCGACCACGCTTCCCACTCTCGACGAACTGATCGGTGTCGACGGCATCACCGCCGATAACGTGGCGGACCATGTCCTGAAACTGACCGCAATTCCCCCGGCAAGCGGCCATGTCTACACGCTGCACGCCGAGCTCGAAGGCATGAAACTCGCGCCGGCTTTCGAAAAGCTGCTGGCGGGCTGGCGCGCACAGGGCTATACGCTGGTGGCGCTGCGCGACTACGCCGACGGTCTCGACCTGGCGCGCCTGCCGCGTCACATCGTGTATGACGGGCAGATTCCGGGCCGTGCCGGATCGCTGGCGCTCCAGGGTAAGGAATTTCTGACCTGAACAGCCTGTCGGACTTGGCCCGCATTCACCGGAACGCGTAGCGTTAACGAATCGCTGTTGATCGACACTTCGGCTACAGGCTGCTTAAGAATAAAGCTTTCCGTGTCGAAACGCCGTGTTGGCCGGGACAAACGTCACGCATGGCGTTCTTTTCGCCTCGTTCTTTGGTTTTTTCATTTAAGGAGCTTGTCGGACTCAAGTCCGACAAGCTCCTAGCCCTTGCGCGCCGTGTTCATTTCAGTCAAGATTAGCCGCAGCGAATCGAAGACGAGGACCGCACCGCCCGAATGTTAAACGAGCCCGCACCCGATTTTGAACTACCGGCAACCGGCGGCAAAACCTTCCGCCTCTCCGGCACCCAAGGCACCCCTCTCGTCATCTACTTCTATCCCAAAGACAACACTCCGGGCTGCACGACTGAAGGTCTGCAGTTCCGTGACCTGTATCCGCAGTTCGCAAAACTCGGTTGTGAAATCTACGGTGTATCGCGCGACAGCATCAAGTCGCACGAGAGCTTCAAGGCCAAGATGAATTTTCCGTTCGAACTCCTGAGCGACGCGGATGAAACCGCGTGCAAGCTGTTCGACGTCATCAAAATGAAAAACATGTACGGCAAGAAGGTGCGCGGCATCGAGCGCAGCACCTTTGTGATTGATGCCCAGGGCATCGTGCGCAGGGAATGGCGCGGGTGAAAGTGCCGGGACACGCCCAGCAGGTGCTCGAATTCGTAAAAACAATAATATAATCAATATGTTGATTCGACCAATCAAGGGAGATTCATGATTCAGCGCAAACCTGCGTCAGTCATTACCCGTTTGCCTGCGAGCACCAAGTTGTTCGTGCTCGACACCAATGTGCTCATGCATGACCCCACCAGCCTGTTCCGCTTCGAGGAGCACGATCTTTACATCCCGATGGCCACGCTCGAGGAACTCGACAACAACAAAAAGGGCGTCTCCGAAGTCGCGCGCAACGCGCGTCAGGCCAGCCGTTACCTCGACCAGATCATCACTCACGCGGAAAGCGGCATTGCCGACGGCATCGCGCTGGAAATTCACGGCAACAAAGGCGCCACCGGACGGCTGTTCCTGCAAACCGAAGCGATCAACGGCGACCTGCCGGCGCGCCTGCCGACCGGCAAGTCCGACAACCAGATCATCGGCGTGGTCAAGCACCTGCAGGAACTGCATCCGAAGCGTGAAGTCATCCTCGTCTCCAAGGACATCAACATGCGCATCAAGGCGCGTGCGCTGGGCCTCGCCGCCGAGGATTACTTCAACGACAAGGTGCTCGAGGACACCGACCTGCTGTACACCGGCAAGCGCGAATTGCCGCGCGACTTCTGGGACAAACACGGCAAGGAGATGGAATCCTGGCAGCAATCAGGATTCACCTACTACCGCGTAAGAGGACCGCTGTGCGCCAGCCTGTCGGTCAACGAGTTCGTCTATCTGGAAGACGACAAGCCGTTCTACGCCCAGGTCAGGGAAGTAAGCGGCAAAACCGCGATCCTGCAGACGCTGCGCGACTACATGCACCAGCGGCACAACGTATGGGGCATCACGGCGCGCAACCGGGAACAGAATTTCGCGCTCAATATCCTCATGAATCCCGAGATCGACTTCGTCACCCTGCTCGGCCAGGCCGGCACGGGGAAAACCCTGCTCACGCTCGCCGCGGGCCTGATGCAGGCGCTGGAGCACAAGACCTATTCGGAGATCATCATGACCCGCGTCACGGTGCCGGTCGGCGAAGACATCGGCTTCCTGCCCGGCACCGAGGAAGAAAAAATGAATCCCTGGATGGGCGCGCTCGAGGACAATCTCGACGTGCTCAACAAGACCGATGACGAAGCCGGGGAATGGGGACGCGCCGCCACCCGCGATCTCATCCGTTCGCGCATCAAGGTGAAATCGCTCAACTTCATGCGCGGCCGCACCTTCATCAACAAATATCTGATCATCGACGAAGCGCAGAACCTCACGCCCAAACAGATGAAGACGCTGATCACGCGCGCCGGTCCCGGCACCAAGGTGGTCTGTCTGGGCAACATCGCCCAGATCGACACGCCGTACCTGACGGAAGGCAGCTCAGGGCTCACCTACGTCGTCGATCGCATGAAAGGCTGGGCACACAGCGGGCACGTGACGCTCACCCGCGGCGAGCGCTCGCGGCTGGCGGATTACGCGGCGGAAGCGCTCTGACGTCGTCTCAGGTCTGAAGTTCCATGTTTAAAGCTAAAAACGATCTCCGCTCGCGTAGTTTTCGAAGCGGGTATACTTGCCCCTGAACGTCAGCTTGAAGGGACCGGTCGGGCCGTTGCGCTGCTTGGCGACAATGATCTCCGCCACGCCCTTGTTGTTTTCGTCGTGGGGGTTGTAGACTTCATCGCGGTAAATAAAGAGTATCAGGTCGGCGTCCTGCTCGATGGCGCCTGATTCCCTCAAGTCCGACATCATCGGCCGCTTGTCCTGGCGCGACTCGACGCTTCGGTTCAGTTGCGACAGCGCGATCACCGGCACCTTGAGTTCCTTCGCGAGACTCTTGAGCGAGCGTGAAATCTCCGCGATTTCAGTGGCACGGTTCTCTTCACGGCCGCGACTGCTTCCCGACATGAGCTGCAAGTAATCGACTACGATCAGGCTCAGGCCGCCCACATCAGCGCACTGTCGATGCAGCCGCCGTGCGCGCGAGCGCACTTCGAGTGCGTTCAGGCCGGCGGTATCGTCGATGTAGATATGCGCCTCGTTCAACTTGCCTACAGCGTCCACCACGTTCGGCCAGTCGTCTTCCTCGAAATTCCCCGTGCGCAGCTTATGCTGGTCAAAACGGCCCACCGAACCGATCATTCGCATAGTGAGCTGAGTGCCCGACATCTCCATGCTGAATACGGCCACCGCTTTTTTTATGTGCAGGCCAACATGCTCGACGATGTTCATGGCCAGTGCGGTCTTGCCCATGGACGGCCGGGCGGCAATGACGATAAGTTCGCCCTGCTGCAGCCCCGAAGTCATTTTGTCGAGGTCGACAAAGCCCGTAGCGAGTCCGATCACTTCGTCCTTGTTCTCACGGCTGTAGAGCATGTCGATGCGCTCGACGGTCTCGGTGAGCAGCGGATCGATCTTGATGAAACCCTGTTGCGCCTTGGCGCCGGCTTCGGCGATCTGGAACACCTTGGCCTCGGCCTCGTCGATCAGCACCCTCGCATCCTTGCCCAGCGGGTTGTAAGCCGAGTCCGCGATCTCGGTGCCGATGGCGGCAAGCTGGCGCATGATGGCGCGCTCGCGCACGATCTCGGCATAGCGGCGGATATTGGCCGCGCTGGGAGTGTTCAACGCGAGCGAACCGATATAGGCCTGGCCGCCGACCTCGTGCAGTTTGCCGCTGCGCTCCAGGCTCTCGGCAACCGTCAGCGCATCCGCCGGCTTGTTGTTCTCGATAAGCTGCGCGATATGCTGGAAAATCGTGCGGTGATCGGCGCGATAAAAATCACGCTCGGTGATGAGATCGGCGACCCGGTCCCAGGCGCCGTTGTCGAGCAGCAGGCCGCCCAGAACGGACTGTTCGGCTTCGATGGACTGCGGCGGCAGGCGCGCGGACTCGATCTGCGCATCCTTGACGATGGGGGTGACAACTTGAACCATTAGTCGGGCCGCAATTTCTATTTAACTATATGTTTTATATAATAATTACCAATTATTCCGGACAGGTCGGCAGGCCGCGGAACGCTTCAATCTACCGAAAAAAAAGGGCTGTCGCCAGCCCTTTTTCTCGCTTTCTGAAAAACCGTTTTAAATTAACGCATAAGCCAAGAATTCAGCCCGTCGTGCCGGCCACCTGCGCGTCTCCGCGGTCGCATCCCCGCAAGCGGGGCCCCTGCTCCGCGCTCCGACGCGTGGCCTCCCAACCAGCCAGCTCAACAATTCAGCCCGTCGTGCCGGCCACCTGCGCGTCTCCGCGGTCGCATCCCCGCGAGCGGGGCCCCTGCTCCGCGCTCCGACGCGCTACTGCTCACCCAGCACCGAAACGATGATGGTCACCACCACGTCGGTATGCAGCGCAACCTTGAGCGGATGGTCGCCGATCACTTTGAGCGGCCCCTGCGGCATGCGAATTGCCGCTTTCGGCACCTCAAAGCCTTGCTTCTGGAGCGCTTCGGCAATATCGATGTTCGTAACCGAACCGAACAGCTTGCCGTCGACACCGGCCTTCTGCGTGATCTGTACCGTCAGCCCGTCGAGCCTGGCCGCCTTTTCCTGGGCGGCGGCAAGCGCTGCAGTCTGCGCTTTTTCGAGTTCGGCGCGGCGCTTCTCGAATTCGGCAAGGTTGGCCGCCGTGGCGCGTTTTGCCTTGCCGTGCGGAATCAGATAATTGCGCGCGAACCCGTCCTTTACCTTGACGACATCGCCAAGCTGCCCCAGGTTCGCCATTTTTTCCAGCAGGATTACTTGCATCGTGGTGGCTCCTTAGTGCAGGTCGGTATACGGCAGCAGCGCCAAGAAGCGCGCGCGCTTGACCGCGACACCCAACTGGCGCTGGTAACGGGCCTTGGTGCCCGTGATGCGTGCCGGGATGATCTTGCCGTTTTCGTTGATGAAGTCCTTGAGGATGTTGATATCCTTGTAATCGACTTCCTTGATTCCCTCGGCGGTAAAGCGGCAGAACTTGCGGCGGCGAAACAGCGCTCCGCGCTTCTTCTCGGTGCCCTTGCCCTTACCTTTACCCTTGCCCTTGAATGATGGTCTCGGCATTGCTGGTTTCCTTTAACAATTGTGCTTGTGTCACATGCAGTATCAGTTGCGTGCTCATGCGGTTCTTGCGGTTGAGAAAACCGCTTAACCGCACCTGCTGCCCCACCCCAAAGCGGGACATTTCGACCGCCACTTCCGCCATTGCCACCCCGTTCATCTCGCATTCCACCTGGCGCTTGTATCCGGCCTCGATCTGCCGCGATTTGTGCGCGAGCTTGAAATTGAGCAGCGGGATGCCGGCCGGTGTGTGGCGCAGCGGCTCGATCGCGGCGAGCTCGCCGCTCAACGCAACTGCGTTGATTTCCACCGTCAGGCTGCCGGCGCCGACTCTTCCGCCGGCGCAGCCCTGGAGCCGTCCTCGGCCGCCGGATTGAGCGACCTTGATTTTTCTTCCCTCATCATGGCGGAAGGCGTGCTGACCGGGCCAGCCATCTTGATGATGAGGTGGCGCAGCACTGCGTCGTTGAACTTGAACGCGTGCTCGAGTTCGTCGAGGGTCTCCCCGTCGCACTCGATGTTCATGAGCACGTAGTGCGCCTTGTGGACTTTCTGTATCGGATACGCGAGCTGGCGGCGGCCCCAGTCCTCGAGGCGGTGGATCTTGCCGTTCTTGCCCGCCACCATCTGACGATAGCGTTCGACCATCGCCGGCACTTGCTCGCTCTGGTCCGGATGGACGATAAAAACAATCTCGTAATGTCGCATCAAGCGGTCTCCTTATGGGCTCAGTTGCGTTAATCGGCCTCCCGTTATGCGAAGACGGTGAGGCAAGGATCAAGCCTGGGCAATAGGGGTGCCCAGGCCGAAGGCGCGGATTATACCGGAAGTTGACGGAATTTCAAGTGCTTATCCGGCCGGCTCTTCTCTGCCTGCGGGTTTCCGCCAGGCAAATGCCGGCGGAAACCGACACGTTGAGACTCTCCACCGCGCCCAGCATGGGGATGTGCACCAGTTCGTCGCAGTGCTCGCGCGTGAGCCGCCTCAAACCTTCTCCTTCCGCCCCCAGCACCCACGCCAGCGCGCCCGCAAGCTTCGCCGAGTAGAGTTCCTGCCCGCTTTTTTCGTCGGCGCCGATCAGCCAGATTTCACGCTCCTTCAATTCACGCATGGTGCGTGCAAGATTGGTGACGGCAATATAGGGCACGGTTTCGGCGGCGCCACTCGCCACCTTGGCTACCGTGGCGTTGAGGCCGACCGCACGGTCCTTGGGCGCAATCACGGCATGCACACCCATCGCGTCCGCCACCCGCAGGCAGGCGCCGAGGTTATGCGGGTCGGTCACGCCATCGAGAATCAGCAGCAACGCCGGCTCGGTGAGATTATCGAGCACATCGTCGATATGGGTCGGCAGCTTCGTGTGTTCGGCGCGCGCCGCCACACCCTGATGGCGCGCGTTGCCGGTCATGCCATCGAGCCGTTTGTCGTCGACCAGCAAAACGCGCAACCCGTGGCTTTCCGCCAGCCGGATGAGGTCCTGCGCCCGCCGGTCGTGACGCCCGCGGTCGAGATAAATCTCCTTCACTGCCGCCGCATTCTGGCGTAGACGGCCGATCACCGCATGGAAACCATAAATGATGCGCGTCTCAGGCATTTGAAAGGCGTGAAGGGTGAAGGGTAAATAAATAGTGAAGGGCACAAACGGCTAACCATAAATAACATCACGTTTATTCTATACTTTTTCCTTCGCGTCCCTGACGCCCTTTGTACTCTGCTTCTTCATCCAGCACGAAGTCGATTCTGCTGGTTTCGAGATCGACCCGCGCCACCTTCACCTGCAGGCGGTCACCCAGGCGATAGCGGGTATTGGTACGCTCGCCCACCAGCTGGTGCTTGGCCGCATCGAAGTGAAAATAATCGCTGCCGAGATCGGAGACGTGGAGCAACCCTTCGACATAGACGCCGTCGAGCGCAACGAAGGCGCCGAACGCGGTGACGCCGCTGATGCTGCCCGCGAACGATTCGCCGATCCTGTCCTGCATGTAGTAGCACTTGAGCCAGGCTTCGACGTCGCGCGTCGCATCGTCCGCACGACGCTCGGTCATCGAGCAGTGCACGCCCAGTTCATGCCAGTCGCCGGGCTCATAACGCCGGCGCAACAGCACCGCCTTGATCGCGCGATGCACCAGCAGGTCCGGATAGCGCCGGATCGGCGAGGTGAAGTGGGTATACGACTCATAGGCCAGGCCGAAATGGCCGACATTATCCGGGCTGTAGACCGCCTGCCTGAGCGAGCGCAGCATCACGGTCTGCAGCAGCTGCGCATCGGGCCGGTCCTTCACGCGCGCGAGGAGCTTTGCGTAGTCGGTGGCATGAGGCGTATCGCCCCCTCCCAGGCTCAATCCGAAACCTTTTAGAAACTCGCGCAAAGCCGCGAGTTTTTCCGGCGTCGGCCCTTCATGAATGCGATAGAGCATGGGATGGTCGTTCTGGCGCAGGAAATCCGACGCGCAGACATTGGCCGCCAGCATGCATTCCTCGATCACGCGATGCGCATCGTTGCGTTTGACGGGTACGATACGCTCGATCTTCCCCTGCTCGTTGAAAATCATCTGCGTCTCGATGGTCTCGAAATCGATCGCGCCACGCCGCGCGCGGGACTTGGCCAGCTGCTTGTACAACCGGTACAGGTTTTCGAGATGCGGCAACAGTCCGCGGTAACGGTAGGCGGCCTCGCCGCGCGCATCGGCCAGCATTTCCGCCACCAGCGTATAAGTGAGGCGGGCGTGAGAGCGCACCACCGCTGGGTAGAAGCGATAGGATTCGATTTCCCCGCGCGCATCGATCTGCATGTCGCAGGCCATGCACAGGCGCTCGACTTCGGGGTTGATCGAGCACAAGCCATTGGAGAGCCGCTCCGGCAGCATCGGGATCACGCGGCGCGGAAAATAGACCGAGTTGCCGCGCTTATAGGCCTCGCGGTCGAGCGCGTCGCCATGCCGCACATAATGGCTCACGTCGGCGATCGCCACCACCAGACGGAACCGTCCCTTGTCGAGCGCTTCGCAGAATACCGCGTCATCGAAGTCCTTCGCCGTTTCGCCGTCGATGGTCACCAGCGGCAGACCGCGGAGGTCGGTGCGTCCGCGCCGGTCGGCAGCGGTGACGCCGTCCGGGAATTCCCCGCTCAGGCGCTCGACTTCGGCGGGAAAATCATGCGGCAGCTCGTGCTTGCGCAGTGCGATCTCGATCTCCATGCCCGGATCGGCGTAATTGCCGAGCACTTCGATCACCCGCGCCACCGGCTGGCCGTGCTTGGTCGGCTGCGCGATGATCTCCACCGTCACCACCTGCCCCGGCTTGGCGTCGCGCGCTTCCGCCGGCGGCACCAGGAAATCCTGGCTGATGCGCTTGTCTTCGGCGACCACGAACAATATGCCGTGCTCGGTGCGCAATCTGCCGACCAGATGCCGGTGCGCGTGCTCCAGTACTTCCACGATCTTGCCCTCGGGGCGGCCGCGCCGGTCCGTGCCCGACTGGCGCGCCATGACGCGATCGCCGTGCAGCACCTTGTGCATCTCTTTCGGCCCGAGAAACATGTCGGGGCCGCCGTCATCCCGGATCAGGAATCCGAATCCGTCGGGATGCCCCTGCACGCGCCCGCGGATGAGGTCGAGCTTGTCGACGACACAGATCGCGTTGCGGCGGTTGCGCATGATTTCGCCGTCGCGCTCCATCGCGGCAAGCCGGCGCGAAAACATCTCGCGCTCGTCTGGCGCGATTTCGAGCAGGCGTTCGAGCCTGTCCTCGGACACCGGCACGCCCTGCTCCGTCAGCGTCTGCAGGATATATTCGCGGCTCGGCAGCGGTTCAGCGTAGCGCAGACGTTCGCGTTCTAGAAAGGGATCCGCCGCGCGCACCGGCGAGACGTTTACGGCACGGGAATCCTTTTCCCGTGCCTCCGGCTTGGAACCCATCTTGCGTCGGGTCCCGCCCGCTGTCCGGAAAGTCCGGGTTTGGCGTTGATTCATTTGATTCAATACACGCCTTAAGTTAGAATTGCAGGCCTCAAAAGCCGAGGTGGCGGAATTGGTAGACGCACCAGGTTCAGGTCCTGGCGGTGGCAACACTGTGGGGGTTCGAGTCCCTTCCTCGGCACCAACTTTACAAGTTTAAAGTTTGAAGTCCCGGGTTTAAAGTTGATCACCGGCAAGGCGGATGGGCTTTGCCAACTTTAGATTTGTAACGTTAAACTTTAAACTCTTATTCAAACGGATGCCGCCGCACGATGGTCTGCTCGCGGTCGGCACCGGTTGAAACCATGTCGATCGGCACACCGCAAATTTCCTCGATGCGCTCCAGATAATTCTGCGCCGTTTTCGGCAGTTGTTCAAAGCGCGTGAGCCCGACCGTGCTGCCGTTCCAGCCCGGCATCTCCTCGTAGATCGGCTCGCACTCCGCCAGCATCTCGGCGCCGAACGGCAGGATATCGCGCTTGACCCCGTTCATTTTGTAGCCCACTCCCAGGCAGATGCGCTCCATGCCG
>JAIESJ010000101.1 GCA_019746155.1 Burkholderiales bacterium | reverse complement strand
GGCGAGCACCACGAATACCTGCTCGATGCGCGGATGCATGGCGAGCCCGCGCACGGCGTGATAGAGCAACGGCCGCCCGGCAAGCTCAAGATACTGCTTGGGCAAACTGTTTCCCATGCGGAACCCCGCCCCCGCTGCGGGGATCAGGGCATAGTAGCGCGCCATGGCGACTCCCGAAATTGAGGGATTATCCGGCCGGCGCGCCGCCGCGGCAAGGCGGCCGGCCGGCGCGCGGACACAGGAACAGCCTGTCACGGCGAAGGCCGGAGCAACTTCCGGCGCAGCGGCATTAAACCGCGCCGCGCTCCCAGTGCACCCGCAGCAGGTTTTCCGCCTCGTTGTAGTGGAACTCGAGCTCGCCGTGACAGGCGTGCTCCAGCGCTTCCCCGATGCGCCGCGCAAGGTGAATGCCGGTGGTCGTCACCAGCACGCCCCCGTCGTGGTCGTTGATGGCGATGATGCGCTCGAGCGGATGCTCGGCCCGCGCCTGCTCTCCCTGATTGCGAACAAGGTGCAGGATCTCGTCGCGGTGCTGCGTCAGGAACCCGCCCGCCAGCGTCACGTATCCCGCCGGGAACTTGTCGCGGACCCGATGACACGCGGGACAGAGCTGCCGGTGCGGCCTGTCCGGCTGCGGCAGCCATTGCCAGCGGCCCTTGTGGTAGACGGCGCCGCACTCCGGGCACACCGTGGGTTCGGGCAGCTTGCCCCTGGTCTTGTAGGTATCGTGAACGCGCTCCTGAATGAGCTTGTCGCGGCGCACCGGGCGGAAGCCGCTGCGGAAGTTGACGGAGCCCGTCATGGCACGCTCCTCTCGACGAACTCACAAAGCATGATACACGCGACGCCGCAATCAGGTTTTGCGCAAATGCACGACGTTCATCGTCGCCGTGCTCATGGGCGACGGTAATCCAGGGGCCAGTAGCGCCGCAGATAATCGATCACATCCAGATCAAAGCCATGCGAACGGTAAATCCACATCGGCTGGGTCCGGTCGAACCCGCCAAGCCGCCTGCTCCGGATATTGACGTGTCCCGGCGGCAGTCCCAGTTTCTCGTATTCCCCGCGCTCGGCCGCGGCATCGGCGTCATCCGTGCCATGCTCGAAATACACCAAGGCGCACATCAATCCGGCACCGTGAGGGGCGTATGCGATATAACTCTGCGGCGTTGTCATCGGCTGCTCCTTGATCCCGAAACCGGCGCGCATCAACCGCTGCGCGCTTCCAAAATAAACCCTGCGCCGCCCCTTGCGCTTGACTTATGTCAAACCGGGGGCGTTGCAGGGTTTCAGGCGTCCGTGTCCGTGGCGCAACCGGCCCCGGCCGGACACATCAGGCCTATAATGGACCGATGCCCTTGAATCCGCGTCGCGCCACCGCAATCTGGTGAAACAGCCTGTGGAAAACATCATGAATCCGATCCGGCCGGCCGCAGTCGCCGGCACTTTCTACCCGGGCGCAGCCGAGGAGCTGGCGCGCGAAGTCGCGCACCTCATCGCCGGCGCGCGGCGCGGGCCCGCGGCGCTACGCGTTCCCAAAGCCATCATCGCGCCGCATGCCGGCTATATCTATTCCGGCCCGGTCGCGGCCAGCGTCTACGCCCTGCTCGAGCCCGCCCGCTCCCGCATCCGCCGCGTCGTCTTGCTGGGGCCGACCCACCGGGTCGCGGTACGCGGCCTGGCGCTGCCCGAGGCCGAGGGTTTCGCCACGCCGCTGGGCGTGGCCAAGATCGACCGTGCGGCGGCCGCGGCGTTGCGCGACCTGCCGCAGGTCACGGTAAGCGGCAAAGCCCATGCGCTCGAGCATTCGCTCGAAGTGCATCTGCCGTTCCTGCAGACCGTGCTGGACGATTTCAGGCTGGTGCCGCTCGCGGTGGGTGACGCCGAAACCGGAGAAGTCGCGGAGGCGCTCGACGCCTTGTGGGGCGGGCCGGAAACGCTGATCGTCGTGAGTTCCGATCTCTCGCACTATCTGAACTACCGCCATGCGCAGGCCGTCGACAAGACGACCGCCGACGCGATTCTGGCGCTGTCCACCGCGATCACGCACGAACAAGCGTGTGGCGCGACACCGGTCACCGGTCTGACGCTGGCCGCGCGGCGGCACGGCCTCAAGCCCAGGCTCGTCGATCTTCGCAATTCGGGTGACACCGCCGGTGACAAGGGCCGTGTGGTCGGCTACGGCGCGTTCGCTTTTTTCGAGGATGCCGGCCATGCGCACTGACGCCGGATTGATGACGCCGCCGGATGCCGGCGCCGTCCTGTTGCCGCTGGCGCGCTCGGCAATCGCCCGCAAACTCGGCAAATCGTACCCCGCCGGCAATGGTGCCCCGTGGTTGCGCGAACGCGGCGCGTGTTTCGTCACGCTCATGCATGCCGCGAAACTGCGCGGCTGCGTCGGCACGCTGCGCGCCCACCGGCCGCTTGCCGAGGACGTCACGGCCAATGCCATCGCCGCCGCCTTCCGCGACCCGCGCTTCAAGCCGTTGTCGGCAAGCGAATTCGACGCCGTTGAAATCGAGCTGTCGCTGCTCTCGCCGCTTGAACCCATGACTTTCGCCGATGAGCAGGACGCGCTCGCTCAGTTGCGCGCGGGCATCGACGGGGTGATATTCGAATACGGACACCACCACAGCACCTTCCTGCCGCAAGTGTGGGAAGACCTGAAGGAACCCGCCGAGTTCATGGCCCATCTAAAGTACAAGGCGGGTTTGCCGCCCGATTTCTGGGAGCGCGGGGTGAAACTCATGCGCTACACGGTTTCCAAGTGGCGCGAATCTGATCTGAGAGAGGCATTAGTTCAAGGCAAACGAAACCGCCGATGAACGCGGATAAGATCAATTGCTGTTTTGCATTTTTTAGATGACTACACAAACCCATCCTGCCCGCTGGTGGCACATGCTGGAAGACGGCCGCATGCAGTGCGACCTGTGTCCGCGCGACTGCCGCCTGCACGCAGGCCAGCGCGGCGCGTGCTTCGTGCGCCAGCGCGTGGGTGATCGGATGGTGCTCACCACTTACGGCCGTTCCTCGGGTTTCTGCATCGACCCGATCGAAAAAAAACCGCTCAACCATTTCTATCCGGGATCGAGCGTCCTGTCTTTCGGCACCGCCGGCTGCAATCTCGCGTGCAAGTTCTGCCAGAACTGGGACATCAGCAAGTCGCGCGACATGGACCGGCTGATGGACGAGGCCGCGCCCGCGGCCATCGCCGAGGCTGCGGTGGACAGTGGAGCGAAAAGCGTCGCTTTCACCTATAACGACCCGGTGATCTTTGCCGAATACGCGATGGACGTCGCCGACGCGTGCCATGCGCGCGGCATCAAGACCGTCGCCGTCACCGCGGGCTACATGCACGACGCGCCGCGGCGCGAGTTCTACGCCAGGATGGACGCCGCCAACGTCGATCTGAAGGCTTTCACCGACGAATTCTATTTCAGGCTGTGCGGCGCGCATCTCAAGCCGGTGCTCGACACACTGGTGTATCTCAGGCACGAGACCGACGTGTGGTTCGAAATCACGACGCTCCTGATCCCCGGCAAGAACGATTCAGACGCGGAAATCACCGCCGAGTGCCAATGGATCAGGAAGGAACTCGGCCCCGAGGTGCCGTTGCATTTCACGGCCTTCCATCCCGACTACAAGATGGACGACATCCCGGCCACGCCCGTCGCCACGCTCAGGCGCGCGCGCGAAATCGCGCTGGGCGAAGGACTCCACTATGTCTACACCGGCAACGTGCACGACGAGGAAGGCGGCAGCACCGGGTGCCCCGCATGTCGTGCGCCGCTGATCGTGCGCGACTGGTACCGCATCGACGAGTATCGCGTGACGCCCGACGGCCGCTGCCCCGACTGCGCGACGCCGATTGCCGGGCGCTTCGGGGCGTTCAAGCGCGCCTTCGGCCCGCGCCGCATCCCGATCGCCATCCATCGGCCCGCCTGATCGGAGCGCCCCGCCCCGTCTTCTGCCTTGCCTGCGTCCCGGCACGCGGGAGCTTGCGCGCAAGCTCTCTAAAGAAAGATAACGCTGCGCCTGTCATCCGCCACGCCGGCGCTTCCATAAAATTATTCAATAAAAACAATAACTTATTTTTTATTCCCATGCTACGCGGGCAGCGCTGCGGCGCCGGCCGTTTCCCCGACACGTTGCCGGCCGCGGACGAAAGCCTGGCGCAGATGCCTGTATAATGACGCGCTTTTCGCAGTCCCGAGATGCTCTCCATCCCCCCGCCTGCTCCCGGCCAGCGCGAGCGTGCCGGCCCGTTCCACGGCTCGAGCGACGCACTGGCGCTGGCAACGCTCGCGGCCCGTGCTCGCCCGTTGCTCGTGGTGACCGAGTCCGCATGGCACGCGCAGCGCCTGCTCGAGGAAATCCCGTTTTTCGCGCCGCGGCTCAGAACCCATCTTCTCCCGGACTGGGAGACGCTGCCCTACGACCACTTCTCGCCGCACCATGACCTGATCTCCGAGCGGCTGGCGACGCTCTACCACATGATGCGCGGCGAGTTCGATATCGCGATCGTGCCCGTCACCACCGCGCTCTATCGCCTGCCGCCGGTTGAATACCTGGCCGCCAACACCTTCTTTTTCAAGCAGGGAAAAAAACTGGCTCCCGCGGAACTGCGGCGTCAGCTCACGCTCGCCGGCTACACCCACGTCACCCAGGTGCTAGCGCCCGGCGAATACAGCTTCCGCGGCGGACTCATCGACCTCTTCCCGATGGGCAGCGCGCTGCCCTATCGCATCGATCTGTTCGACGACGAGATCGAATCCATCCGCAGCTTCGACGTCGATACCCAACGTTCGATCTACAAGGTCAACGAAGTGCGCCTGCTGCCGGCGCGCGAATTCCCCATGGACGAGGCAGGACAGAAACGCTTCCGCGCGAAGTTCCGCGAGAAGTTCGAGGGCGATCCTTCGCGCAGCCGGATCTACAAGGACGTCTCCAAAGGCGTGCCTGCCGCGGGCGTCGAGTATTACCTGCCGTTGTTCTTCGATGAGACCGCGTTCATCACGGATTACCTGCCGCAAAACACGCTCGTCTGCCTGCGAGGCGACGTGCAGTTGGCGATCGAACAGTTCTGGCACGATGCGCACGCGCGCCACGCCATGCTGCGCGGCGACCTCGCCAACCCGGTATTGCCGCCGGGCGAGCTGTTTCTGGCCGCCGACGCGTTTTTCGGCGCGATCAAGCCGTTTGCGCGCGTTGAAATATCCGCGGTGCAGGGTTCCGAGTCCGGTGTTCCGGGTCCGGGCCCAACCACGCCCGAAGCGGACAACACTGAACCCCGAACCCTGAACTCCGAACCTGCCGCGACGGCGGCACTGCCGTCGCTCGCGGTCGAGCGCCGCGCCCCCCATCCCTTGCATCGGCTGCAAGCGTTCCTCGACACCCACTCCGGCCGCACGCTGCTGCTTGCCGAGAGCGTGGGCCGGCGCGAGACCATGCTCGAATATCTGAACGAGCACGGTCTGAAACCCGTGGTGTGCGGCGATTTCGCGCAATTCATTGCGGCGAACGACCGCCTGATGCTCGGCGTCGGCCCGCTCAACTCAGGCTTCATCCTCGCCGCCGACCGGCTCGCCGTCGTCACCGAGAACGAACTCTACGCAACGCAGGTGCGCAACCGCGTGCAGCGCGAGGCGAAGCGCACCACCGCCGAAGGCATGCTGCGCGACCTCTCGGAAGTCAAGGTGGGCGACCCGGTGGTGCACGAACAACACGGCATCGGCCGCTATCTCGGCCTGCACACCATGAATCTCGGCGAAGGCGCGACCGAGTTTCTCACGCTCGAATACGCGAACCGGGACAAGCTCTACGTGCCGGTGTCGAGCCTGCATCTCATCAGCCGCTACAGCGGCGCGGCGCCGGAAGCCGCCCCCCTGCACACGCTCGGCAGCGGCCAATGGGACAAGGCCAAGAAAAAAGCGGCGGCACAGGTGCGCGACACCGCGGCGGAGCTGCTCAACCTCTACGCCCAGCGCGCCGCGCGCCACGGCCATGCGTTCAAGCTGAAACAGCACGATTACGAGGCGTTCTGCGAGGGCTTCCCGTTCGAGGAGACCGCCGACCAGGCCGCCGCGATCAGCGCCACGCTCGAAGACCTGAAAAGCGGCAAGCCCATGGACCGCCTGATCTGCGGCGACGTCGGCTTCGGCAAGACCGAAGTCGCGTTGCGCGCGGCCTTTGTCGCGGTCGCCGACGGCAAGCAGGTCGCGGTGCTGGTGCCCACGACGCTGCTCACCGAGCAGCACTTCAACACCTTTTCCGACCGCTTCGCCGACTGGCCGGTGAAAATCGCGGAGCTGTCGCGCTTCCGCTCCGCCAAGGAGCAGGCCGAGGCGCTCGCGGGGCTTGCCGAAGGCCGTATCGACATCGCCATCGGCACCCACGCGCTGCTCGGCCGCGGCGTCAGGTTCAAGAACCTGGGGCTGGTCATCATCGACGAGGAACATCGCTTCGGCGTGCGCCAGAAGGAGCAGCTGAAAGCGTTGCGCGCCCAAGTCGACGTGCTCACGCTCACCGCCACGCCGATCCCGCGCACGCTGGCGATGTCGCTCGAGGGTCTGCGCGACTTTTCCGTGATCGCCACCGCGCCGCAGCGGCGGCTGGCGATCAAGACCTTCGTTTCCAGATACAGCAAGTCGCTGATCCGCGAGGCGGCGCTGCGCGAACTGAAACGCGGCGGCCAGATCTACTTCCTGCACAACGACATCGATACCATCCGGCACGTCGAGGAAACGCTGGCCGGGCTGCTGCCCGAAGCGCGCATCCGCATCGCACACGGCCGGATGCGCGAACGCGACCTCGAGCATGTGATGCGCGACTTCTACCAGCAGCGCTTCAACGTGCTGCTGTGCACCACCATCATCGAGACCGGTATCGACGTGCCCACCGCCAACACCATCATCATCAACCGCGCCGACCGCTTCGGGCTCGCGCAGCTGCACCAGCTGCGCGGGCGCGTCGGCCGCTCGCACCACCAGGCCTATGCCTATCTGCTGCTGCCCGAAGAAGGCAATATCACGGCGCAGGCGAAAAAGCGGCTGGAAGCGATCCAGATGATGGAGGAGCTGGGCGCAGGCGTTTTCCTCGCCATGCACGACCTCGAAATCCGCGGCGCGGGCGAAGTGTTGGGCGAATCGCAAAGCGGAGAAATGCAGGAAGTCGGCTTCAACCTGTACTGCGCGATGCTCGATGCCGCCGTGAAATCGCTCAAACAGGGCAAGGAACCCGATCTCGCCGCGCCGCTCGGCGTCACCACCGAGATCAATCTGCACATGCCGGCGCTGCTGCCGGACGATTACTGCAGCGACGTGCACGAACGGCTGGTGCTCTACAAGCGGCTCGCCAACTGCGACAGCGAAGAGGAACTCGACGGCCTGCGCGAAGAACTGATCGACCGCTTCGGCGAGCTGCCCGATGCGGCGCGCGCTCTCATCGACAGCCACCGCCTGCGCATCCTCGGCAAACCGCTGGGCATCGCGCGCATTGACGCCACCGACACCGCAGTGCAGTTGCAGTTCATACCCAGGCCGCCGATCGAGCCGATCAAAATACTCAAGCTCATCCAGACCCGCCGCAACTACAAGCTTGCCGGCCAGGACCGGCTGCGTATCGAAGCGAATCTCCCCGACCTCAAGGCGCGCGTCGCCGCGATCCGCGAAGCGTTCAAGGCGCTGGCATCGTAGGTCGGCAATACCCCCACGACACGTTGGCGGAACGCCCGGTTGCGGGAGTGGGGGCTGGGCGCGCTCCCCGCAAACGGGTGGCTTCGCCACTAACGAGTCTGCGCGCCTCTGCCGACGATTGCTGCCACCATCCGGCGGGTTCGACTGCGGAGGGTGGAGCAGTGCCTGCAGGCTCAGCCTGTAGGTGCGACCCCGGAGCTGACGGAACGTGTCGGAATGATTCCGCAGTCGTGACGCGCGTCTCCGCCGTCACATCCCCACCAAATGGGGCCCTTGCTCCAGGCTCCGACACGCATGCCCCCCGCCTTTCTTCTTGTTTTAAAACATGTGGTTGCGGCATAAATGAGTGCCTGCCTCCGCCAGATCATGCGGTCACAATCATCTAACCTGCGGAATTGGTTGTGGGATGACGACGGGATATGCAGAATGATGCCTTTGAAGGCACCTTTTCGGGTGCCTATTTCACATTAGCGCTCGACATTTTCGAGATCGCGATCCTGGGCGTAGAATCTCACCCTGGAGGTGCATATGACCCGTCAATTCGATGTTGTTGTCGAGCGTGACTCGGAAGGCTATTTCGTCGGTTCCGTTCCGGCGCTTCCTGGGTGCCACACACAAGCAAAATCTCTCGATGAACTGATGTCGCGAATTCGCGAGGCTATTGAGCTCTGTCTGGAGGTTCAGGGCCAACCGATTGAGAATCTCGATTTTGTCGGAGTACAACGGGTGACGGTCGAAGCATGACCGTCCTGCCCAGCGTCACCGGCAAGGAACTCATTGCTGCGCTGAAGAAAGCAGGATTTGCCGTAGTGCGTGTGAAGGGCAGCCATCACTTCCTTCGACATACTGATGGCCGCACCACCGTTGTGCCTGTGCACGCAGGTGAGACAATCGGTCCTGGGCTTCTGTCCAAAATCCTCCGCGATTGCGAGCTAAGTCGCGAGGAGCTACACAAGCTCCTATAGTCAGAAGGGGCAGGCTGGACTGCGGGCGGTTGACTGGAGAGCCTGAGCCTATCTCGTAGAGCCCGAACCGGTTTTTCCCTATGATTCATGGAGAAGGAGAAACCGGTTATGAAAAAGCAAAGACAGTCCTACGACCTCGACTACAAGCGCCGTATCGTTGGCGAGTAGAGATATAAGGGTCACATCTTGTAGAGATAAGTAGAGATATAAGTAGAGATATAAGGGTCACATCTTGTATTATGATATATGCTTCATGCCTTAATAATGCGACTGACCGTGGCATAGTGCAAACCTGCCTCGCGGCCGATCTCGGTCAGCGCATAGCCGTGCTCCAGATAGGCCCGCGCCATCGCTTTATTGCGAGCCGCGAGTGTCATATTACAAGATGTGACCCCTTTGTTTGTGTGACCCCTTTGTTTTTGACCCCTTTGTTTTTCGGCGCCTGCGGCCCGTCCGTTCGACCTGAAGTTAGACCCCCACGTACTTAACAGCACCTCTCTTGGCCCCGGGAATGCATGCAAGCAGCTCAGGGACGAGAGTCTTAAGATCAGCGAGCCGGTTTGAGGGTGCACGTAGAACGATGACCGCAATCGCGAAAGCAGGAAGATTCTGTTGAAAGGAGAGATTCCGATCGACAGTGACAAACACGTCAAACTCCTTGGCGGCGAGCGCAAGTAGTTCCCCGTTCTTGATGGTCGACCACCCCATCTGGCGCGCGGTCTTGACCTCGTGACCTACGATGTCGCGCGCGAGCCGCCAGTCAACACACTCGTCAACAAATACCTTCACGAAGCAGCCGCGACCAGGCGGTCTTTCGCCTGTTCGAGGAAACTGATGACCTGCTCTCGAGCGACCGAAGGAAAACCGGCGAGAAAGTCGTCGATGGACTCTCCGGCTTCAAGGTAGTCAAGGAGCGTCTGAACCGGCACCCGAGTGCCCGCAAAAACCGGGGTGCCACCCATTACATCGGGGCTGCAGGAGATAACTGGCGTTTTCATGCGGTCAGATTACTCCCAACTCCGCGACCCGCGCAACTCCAGGGGTCTAACGTCGCGCCAACCGGCGGCGCGCTTGCGCGGCGTCCGCGTTGGGCGATTAGTTATACGTTGCGATTTCTCAACGAAGCGGCCGCTGACATATTTATGCAGAACGCTCGTGGCATAGGGGTCATGTGACATAGGGGTCACATGTGACATAGGGGTCACATACTGACATAGGGGTCACATCTTGTACTGACATAGGGGTCACATCTTGCGCGCGTGACATAGCGTGACATAGGGGTCACATCTTGTATTATGACATTTCCTCTACTGCCTTGATAATACGACTGACCTGCCGCGCGGCCGATCTCGGTCAGCGTGTGGCCATGCTCCAGATAGGCCCGCGCCAGCGCTGCATTGCGCGCAGCCTTCGAATCCACTTTCGCCAACAGCGTCTTGAGTGCCGGAC
>JAIESJ010000121.1 GCA_019746155.1 Burkholderiales bacterium | reverse complement strand
CGCTCGTGCCGAACCAGCCGCCCAGCGTCGCCGGAAACAGGATGATCGACGAGGCGAAAATCGGCGGGATCACGCCCGCCATGTTGAGCTTCAGCGGCAGGTGCGAAGTCTGCCCGCCGTAAATCTTGCGCCCGACCTGGCGCTTGGCGTAATTGACCAGGATTTTCCTCTGGCCGCGCTCGACGAAGCATACAAAAGCCGTCACCCCCACCACCACCGCGAAGATGAACAGCACCACCGGGATCGAGAACGCGCCGGTGCGCGCCAGTTCCAGCGTGCCGCCCACCGCCTGCGGGAAACCCGCCGCAATGCCGGCGAAGATAATCAGCGAAATGCCGTTGCCGACCCCGCGCTCGGTGATCTGTTCACCGAGCCACATCAGGAACATGGTGCCGGTCACCAGCGTGATCATTGCCGTCAGGCGGAACATGAGCCCGGGCTCGATCACGAGCCCCTGCTGCGACTCGAGCGCAATGGCGATGCCGAGCCCCTGGAACAGCGCCAGCCCCGCCGTGCCGTAGCGCGTGTACTGCGTGATCTTGCGGCGTCCCGACTCGCCCTCTTTTTTGAGCGCTTCGAGCGTCGGCGACACCACCGTCATCAGCTGCATGATGATCGACGCCGAGATGTAGGGCATGATGCCGAGCGCGAATATGGAAAAGCGTGACAGCGCGCCACCCGAGAACATGTTGAACATGTCGAGGATGCCGCCGCGCTGCGACTTGAAGAGTTCCGCGAGCTGCAGCTGGTCGATGCCCGGCACCGGGATGAACGACCCGATACGGAACACGATCAATGCCCCGAGCAAGAACAGCAGGCGACGTTTCAAGTCGCCCATCTTGCCCGAAGCCAGCAGGGATTCGTTGGTAGCCAAAGTTATTCAGCCTTGCCTTTGCCCGCGCCGTCGGCTTTCTTCCTGGCCCCGGCTTTTCCGGCCGCACCCTTGGTCTCGGCCGCTTCCTCGATCGAGCCGCCCGCTGCTTCGATTGCGGCGCGCGCACCCTTGCTGACCCGCAGGCCCTTTAACGCGACCTTACGCTTGATTTCGCCGGACAGGATCACTTTCGCATGCAGTGCAAGCGCCGATACCACCCCGGCTTCCTTCAGCACGGCGAGATCGATCACGTCCGCCTTCATTTTCTGCAACTCATCGAGCCGCACCTCGGCGGTGTCACCCCTGAGCGGCGACACAAAGCCGCGCTTGGGCAGGCGCCGCTGCAGCGGCATCTGGCCACCTTCGAAACCGACCTTGTGATAGCCGCCGGCGCGCGAACTCTGGCCCTTGTGACCACGCCCGGCGGTCTTGCCGAGCCCGCAGCCGATGCCGCGGCCGACGCGTTTTTTGTAGTGCTTGGAGCCGCTCGCCGGCTTGATGTTGTTTAGCTGCATTTAGCCCTCACACCTGACAAGATAGGACACCTTGTTGATCATGCCGCGGACAGCCGGCGTGTCGTCGACCTCCACGGTGTGATTGATCCGGCGCAGGCCCAGACCGCGCACCGACGCGCGGTGCTCGCGCTTGGTACCGATCAAGCTTCTCACCTGTGTCACCTTGAGTTTTTTGCTCTGTGCCTTGACCATGTTTATCCCGTAATTTCCTCGATCGTCTTGCCCCGCTTGGCCGCGATTTCCGCGGGCGTGTTCATCGCGGTGAGTCCATTGATGGTGGCGCGCACGACGTTGTAGGGATTGGTCGAACCGAGGCATTTGGCGAGGATGTTGGTCACTCCCATCACCTCGAGCACCGCCCGCACCGGGCCGCCGGCGATGATGCCGGTGCCTTCATGGGCTGGCTGCATGTAAACCCGCGCTGCGCCGTGACGCCCGATCACCGTGTGCTGCAGCGTGCCGTTCTTCAACTGGACCTTGACCATTTTGCGGCGCGCCTCTTCCATCGCTTTTTGCACCGCAACCGGCACCTCACGCGACTTGCCCTTGCCCATGCCGATGCTGCCGTCCCCGTCGCCGACGACGGTGAGCGCCGCAAAACCCAGTACACGGCCGCCCTTGACCACCTTGGTCACCCGGTTGATCGCGACCATTTTCTCGCGCAGGCCGTCGCCGCGTTCCTCGCCACCGCCGCCGTGCATTTTCCCTGCCTGTATCTTCGCCATAACGTGTCCCGGTATCCAGTTTAGAACTTGAGGCCGTTCTCACGCGCCGCCTCAGCGAGCGCCTTGACGCGGCCGTGGAACCTGTAGCCGGAGCGGTCGAAGGCTACCGCTTCGATGCCCAGCTTCTTGGCCATCTCGGCAATGCGCTTGCCGACTTCGGCCGCAGCCGCGACGTTGCCGCCATTCTTCAACTTCTTGCGCACATCCGTTTCCACGGTCGAGGCGGCCGCCAGCACCCTGGCGCCCGACGCATCGATGACCTGGGCATAAATGTGGCTGTTGGAACGATGCACCGTAAGGCGCACTGCTTTCAGCTCCGCGATCTTGGCGCGGGTCCGGCGCGCACGCCGCAACCGTGCTTGATTTTTGTCAATCATGTGTCACTCGCTTACTTCTTCTTGGTTTCCTTGAGCACAATCTGCTCATCGGCGTAACGCACGCCCTTGCCCTTGTACGGCTCGGGGCGGCGATAGCGGCGCACTTCAGCGGCCACCTGGCCGACGAGCTGCCTGTCCATGCCCTTGATCACGATCTCCGTCTGGGTCGGCGTCTCGGCTTTGACGCCTTTCGGCATCTGGTGCACCACCGGATGCGAAAAACCGAGCGTGAGATTCAGCTTGTCACCCTGGGCTTGTGCACGGTAGCCGACGCCGACCAGCGTCAGTTTCTTCTCGAAGCCCTTGCTTACGCCGTTCACCATGTTGGCCACGAGCGCCCGCATCGTGCCCGACATGGCGTTGGCCTGGCGGGAATGATGAACCGTCCTGAACTCAAGGCGGTTCTCTATTCTCTCCACCTTGACGTCAGGTGACAGCTTCTGCGTGAGCACGCCGAGCGGCCCCTTCACCGAGATCTCGCTCTGGCTCAGCGTCACTTCCACCTTTTCCGGCAGCACCACCGGGTTCTTTGCAATCCTCGACATCGTCAACTCCGCTTCGCTCTACTTACGCAACGATGCACAATACTTCGCCGCCGACACCAAGGCCGCGCGCCTTGCGGTCGGTCATCACGCCTTTCGACGTCGACACGATCGCAATCCCGAGACCGTTCATCACTTTCGGGATGTCGCGGCTCGGCTTGTAAATGCGAAGCCCCGGGCGGCTGATGCGTTCGATCTTCTCGATCACCGGACGGCCGGCATAATATTTGAGGCTGATTTCGAGCAGCGGCTTGCCTGCGTTCTCGCGCACCGCAAAATCCTCGACATAACCCTCGTCCTTCAGCACCTTGGCGATAGCAACTTTCAGCTTGCTTGCCGGGATTGCCACCAATTGCTTCTCCGACAACTGCGCATTGCGAATGCGCGTCAACATATCGGCGACCGGATCACACATACTCATCGATCTTCTCCTGAACCTACCAGCTGGCCTTGATCACACCCGGAATTTCGCCGCGCATCGCGATTTCACGCAGCTTGCCGCGCGCCAGGCCGAACTTGCGGAACACCCCGCGCGGGCGGCCGGTCAGCGCGCAACGGTTGCGCAACCTTACCGGAGAGGCGTTCCTCGGCAGCTTCTGCAGCTTGAGCCGCGCCTCGTATCGCTCTTCCGGGGAGAGCTTTTGGTTATTGACGATCGCCATCAGTTCCGCACGCTTGGCAGCGAATTTCTTGACGGTGTCGCGACGCTTCCGGTCGCGGTTGATCAGGGCCGTTTTTGCCATAGTCTTTCCTCAGTTCCTGAACGGAAATTTGAAGGCCGCGAGGAGCGCTTTTGCTTCTTCATCGGTCTTGGCAGTGGTTGAAATCGTGATATTCATGCCGCGAATCGCGTCGATCTTGTCGTACTCGATTTCCGGGAAAATGATCTGTTCCTTGACGCCCATGTTGTAGTTGCCGCGGCCGTCAAAGGACTTGCCGGAAATGCCCCGGAAGTCGCGGATGCGGGGCATCGCGATATTGATCAGGCGGTCAAGGAACTCATACATGCGCGCGCCGCGCAACGTAACCTTGCAGCCGATCGGGTAACCGTTGCGGATCTTGAAGGTCGCGATCGATTTGCGCGACTTGGTGACCACCGGCTTCTGGCCCGCAATCTTCTGCATGTCGCCGACCGCGTTATCCATGATCTTCTTGTCGGCAACCGCTTCACCCACGCCCATGTTGAGCACGATCTTCTGGATGCGCGGCACTTGCATCACGCTCTTGTAGCCGAACTGCTTGGTCAGATCCTTGACCACGGTGTCGCGGTAGTACGTTCCCAGCCGCGCCGCGGCGGCAGGCTTTGCCGGCTTGGTCTCTTTGACCTCTTTCTCCGGTTTGGCCGCCTTGGCTTCCTTGGCCACTCTGGCTTCCCTGACCGGCTTGGCCCCTTTGGCCGCTTTGGTGTCTTTTTCTGCGCTCATACATCAACCACTTCGCCATTGGACTTGTAAAAACGCACACGTCGGCCGTCTTCCAGCACCTTGATGCCGATACGGTCGGGTTTCTTCGTTGCCGGATTGAACAAGCCCACGTTGGAGACGTGCAGCGGCATTTCCTTGTCGATAATGCCGCCGGCGAGGCCCTTCATCGGATTCGGACGCTGATGCTTCTTCACCTTGTTGGCACCCTCCACCAGCACGTGCTCCGCGTCAACGATGCGCAGCACCGTACCGCGCTTGCCCCGATCCTTGCCGGTAAGCACGATCACGTCGTCACCTTTTTTGATCTTGCGCATGATGTGTCCCCTTACAGCACTTCCGGCGCGAGCGACACGATTTTCATGAAGCGCTCGGTCCTCAATTCGCGCGTCACCGGTCCGAAAATACGCGTGCCGATCGGCTCGAGCTTAGGATTGAGCAGGACTGCGGCATTGCCATCGAATTTGATCATCGAGCCGTCGCTACGCCGCACCCCTTTGGCGGTGCGCACCACGACGGCGTTGTAAATCTCGCCTTTCTTGACGCGACCACGCGGTGCCGCGTCCTTGACGCTGACCTTGATCACGTCACCGATTCCGGCGTAACGCCGCTTGGAGCCGCCGAGCACCTTGATGCACATCACCGCGCGCGCACCGGTGTTGTCGGCGACATCCAGAATGGACTGCATCTGAATCATTTTTTCGCTTCCTGCTTAAAAAACTCTTCTCCAACTTGGTCCGTTTGCCGGCGGCAACGGCCAGTATTGAAGCCCGTTCGGGTCGAACCTCCGCGCTATCGAATCCCGTTTTTGCGCGGAGAAAAAACCTGGTTTTTCAGTGAAGACCGCTCTGAGAAGCAGACGATCCGAAACCAAAAAAGCAGAGTATTGTAGAACTATCCGGATGATTCCGCAAGACGAAATCAGACCGTGTGCGCCTTTTCCACGAGCTTGACCACCCGCCACGCCTTGGTCCTCGCCAGCGGCCGGCATTCCTCGATCATCACCAGGTCGCCTTCGTGAAACTCGTTCTTCTCGTCGTGCGCGTGGTATTTCTTGGAACGCGTCATGATCTTGCCGTACAGCGGGTGCTTGACACGCCGTTCGACCAGCACAGTCACGGTTTTTTCCATTTTGTCGCTGACCACGCGCCCGGTCAGCGTACGCTTGTTGGCTTCGCTCATGCTTTAACCTGTTCCGCCGCTTTCTCGGTCATAAGGGTGCGCACGCGCGCGATGTCGCGACGCACTTTCTTCAGTTGACTGGTATTGGATAGCTGCTGCGTCGCCTTCTGCATGCGCAGGGAAAACTGCGCCTTCAGCAGCGATGCGAGTTCCTGCTGCAGCTCATCGGCGGACTTCGCCCTCAATTCACTCGCTTTCATGGTTTAACCCCCGACCTGACGGTGCACGAAAGTGGTCAGGATCGGCAGCTTGGCCGCCGCCAGCCGGAACGCCTCCTTCGCCATCGCTTCGTCAACACCATCCATCTCGTACAACACCTTGCCCGGCTGGATTTCGGCAACCCAGTACTCGGGGTTGCCCTTGCCGTTGCCCATACGCACTTCCGCCGGTTTCTGCGAAATCGGCTTGTCCGGGAAAATGCGGATCCAGATACGGCCGCCGCGCTTGATGTGGCGCGTCATGGCACGCCGCGCGGCCTCGATCTGGCGCGCGGTAAGGCGGCCGCGGCCGATCGCCTTCAGGCCATATTCGCCGAAGCTCACCTTGCTGCCGCGGGTCGCAACGCCTTTGTTGCGGCCTTTCTGCTCCTTGCGGTATTTACGTCTGGCTGGCTGTAGCACGTTTTGCTCCTGTTTTTGCTGCCGGCTTTCGCGGCTTCCTGGCCGGTTTTTCCGGCTCCGTTGCCGGAGCGGCCGCGGCAGGCGCGATCACCGGCTGTTCGTTCTGCGCCATCACGATGCCCTTGAACACCCACACCTTGATGCCGATCACGCCATAGGTGGTCTTGGCTTCGGAAAAACCGTAATCGATATCGGCACGCAGCGTGTGCAAAGGCACGCGGCCTTCACGATACCACTCGGTGCGGGCAATCTCGATGCCGTTCAGCCGCCCCGCGCTCATGATCTTGATGCCCTGGGCGCCCAGCCGCATGGCGTTGGTGATGGCGCGCTTCATCGCGCGGCGGAACATGATGCGCTTCTGCAGCTGCTGCGCGATCGAATCCGCAATCAATTGCGCGTCGATCTCGGGCTTGCGCACTTCCTCGATATTGACATGCACCGGCACGCCGAGCATCTTCTGCAATTCTGTTTTAAGCGATTCGATGTCCTCGCCCTTCTTGCCGATCACGACTCCGGGACGCGCGCTATAGACCGTTATGCGCGCGTTCTTCGCCGGACGCTCGATTACGACCCGGCTCACCGCAGCGTGCGCAAGCCGTGCTTTCAGATAATCGCGAACCTTGATGTCTTCATTGAGCATCTTCGCGAAATTCTTGCTGTTCGCGTACCAGCGCGATGCCCAGTTGCGGTTGAGCGCAAGGCGAAAGCCCGTCGGATGTATTTTCTGACCCATGGTTTATTTCCTTCCGTCGCCAACCGTCACGTAAATGTGACAAGTCGGTTTCAAGATGCGCGCACCGCGGCCTTTGGCCCGCGCCATGAAGCGTTTGAGCACCGGGCCCTTCTCGACGTGAATGCTTGTCACTTTGAGTTCGTCGATGTCGGCACCGTCATTGTGCTCGGCGTTGGCGATCGCGGATTCCAGCACCTTGCGGATGATCGCCGCGCCCTTCTTGGGGTTGAACTGCAGGATGTTGAGTGCGTGCTCAACCGGTTTGCCGCGTACGAGATCGGCCACCAGCCGGCCTTTCTGGGCCGAGAGCCGCACGCCGCGCAGTTTTGCTATGGTGTTCATGCTCTATTCCTTACGACTTGGGCGCTGCCGCCGGTGTCGGGCTGGTCTTCTTGTCGGCTGCCGCCGCCGAACCGGCCCTGGAGTGCCCCTTGAAAACGCGGGTATGCGCAAACTCGCCGAGCTTATGACCAACCATGTTTTCCGTGATATAGACCGGAATGTGCTGCTTGCCGTTATGGACAGCGATGGTGAGGCCGACGAAATCCGGCAGGATGGTCGAGCGCCGCGACCAAGTCTTGATCGGGCGCTTGTCGTTGGCGCTGCGCGCGGTTTCCACCTTCTTCATCAGGTGGTGATCCACGAATGGGCCCTTCTTGATCGAACGTGCCATGTGTTACCTCTTAACCGATGCTTTTAGCATGACGGCGACGCACGATCATGCTGTTGGTGCGCTTGTTCTTGCGCGTACGATAGCCCTTGGTCAGCGTGCCCCACGGGCTCACCGGATGCCGGCCGGCCGCAGTCTTGCCTTCGCCGCCGCCATGCGGGTGGTCGATCGGATTCATCGCCACACCGCGTACCGTCGGCCGCACGCCGCGCCAACGCACGCGCCCGGCCTTGCCGATTGATTCCAGCGAATGCTCCTCGTTGCCGACCTCGCCGATTGTGGCGCGGCAGTTGACATGAACCTTGCGGATCTCACCGGAGCGCAGACGCAATTGCGCGTAATCGCCTTCGCGTGCCAGCAGTTGCACCGAAGTGCCGGCGGCGCGCGCGAGCTGCGCTCCTTTTCCGGGCAGCATTTCGACGCAGTGAATGGTGGTGCCGACCGGAATGTTCCTGAGCGGCAGCGTATTGCCGACTTTGATCGGCGCCTCCGCTCCGGACATGAGCTGCACGCCCGCCGACACGCCCTTGGGCGCAATGATGTAGCGGCGCTCGCCGTCGGCATAGCACAGCAACGCCAGGTGGGCGCTGCGGTTCGGATCGTACTCAAGGCGCTCCACCTTCGCTGCAATGCCGTCCTTGTTGCGCTTGAAATCAATGACACGATAGTGCTGCTTGTGACCGCCACCCTGGTGGCGCATGGTCACGTGACCGTGGCTGTTGCGCCCGGCTTTTTTCGACTGGCTTTCGGTGAGCCTGGCCACCGGCTTGCCCTTGTGCAATCCCGGCGTAACCACCTTGACCAGTTGTCGCCGACCGGGAGACGTCGGTTTGACTTTGACTAGCATTACTTGGCCTCCCCTTCAGCGAAGTTGATTTCCTGGCCGGGTTTCAGGCAGACGTAGGCCTTTTTCCAGTGATTGCGGCGGCCCATGAAGCGGCCGAAGCGCTTTTCCTTGCCTCTCACGTTGGCGACTTTCACCGATTCCACCTGGACCTTGAACATGAGCTCGACTGCAGCCTTGATCTCCGGCTTGGTCGCGTCCTGCGCCACGCGGAAGATCACCTGTTCATGCTTGTCGGCAACAAACGTGCTTTTCTCTGAAATCACCGGCGCAAGGAGCACCTGCATCAGGCGCTCCTGCTGTTTCACGCTGGGCGTCGCACTCATGCGAACATCTCCTCGATTTTGGCCACCGCGCTGCGCGTTATCAGCACCTTGGCGTGGCGGATGAGGCTCACCGGATCGGCGTAGCGCACATCGACAACGTTGACGTTGGGCAGGTTGCGTGACGACAATAAAAGATTGTCGTCGGGGCTGTCGGTAATGATCAGCACATCTTCCAGTCCCATGCCCTTGAGCTTCTGCGCCAGCAGCCTGGTCTTGGGCGCATCGACGCTGAATTTGTCGACCACCGCCAGACGGTCCTCGCGCGCAAGCTGCGACAGAATCGAGGAAACGCCGGCGCGGAACATCTTCCTGTTGATTTTGTGGCTGAAGTTTTCGTCCGGCAGGTTCGGGAAAATCCTGCCGCCGCCGCGCCACAGGGGGCTCGATGTCATGCCGGCGCGCGCGCGTCCCGTGCCTTTCTGGCGCCACGGTTTCTTGGTCGAGTGCTTGACGGTACCGCGGTCCTTCTGCGCCCGCGTGCCGCTCCGCGCATTGGCAAGATAGGCCGTCACCACCTGGTGTACCAGCGCTTCGTTGTATTCGCGTCCGAACGCGGTGTCGGATGCCGAAACCGAAGCGGTCGGCTGGCCTTGTTCGTTGATCAGTTTGAGTTCCATCGCGCACCTGCCTTACTTGGCAGCGGCAGCTTTCGCTGCCTTGCCGGATGCGGCGGATTTGCCCGCCTTGACCGCCGGAAACACCGCAACGTCGCCGCCCTTGGCACCCGGCACCGCTCCGCGGATCAGCAGCAGCTGGCGCTCGGTGTCGACGCGCACAATCACCAGATTCTGGGCAGTGCGGCGGACGGCGCCCATATGGCCCGCCATTTTCTTGCCGGGAAACACGCGGCCCGGGTCCTGCGCCATGCCGATCGAGCCGGGCTTGTTGTGCGATACCGAGTTGCCGTGGCTCGCGCGGTTCGACGAAAAGTGATGGCGCTTGATGACGCCGGTAAACCCTTTGCCGTGCGATATGCCCGAAACATCGACCTTCTGGCCCACCTCGAAAATATCGACGCCGATCGTGCCCCCGACCTTGAGGGCGGCGAGCTGCTCGGGGGTCACGCGGAACTCCTTGAGCGTGTGACCGGCTTCGACGCCGGCCTTGGCGAAGTGACCGGCGGCGGCCTTGTTGACGCGGCGCGCGCGGCGCTTGCCAAAAGCCACCTGCACCGCCGCATAGCCGTCGGTGTCGGGCTTTTTGATCTGGGTCACGCGGTTGTTCGACACATCCACCACTGTCACCGGT
>JAIESJ010000102.1 GCA_019746155.1 Burkholderiales bacterium | reverse complement strand
GCCGCCGCATCCGCGGGCGTACCTATTCGGCTGCGATAACTGATTTCCCGATCGTGCACTGCGCGAAAGAAGACGGGGATTCGCAGCGGTGCCGCTGCGGCCGTCTTGGCGACAAGTATGCGATTGCCGCCTTTCCATAGTGGCCGGTAATGCCAGAGGGCGCAGCGTCGAGCCGCGCTGCCTCGCCTTGTCCGACGTGGCGCGCATGCCCGAACAGACCGCGCGGCCACACTGCGGCACGACACAACGCATGTAAAATAATCATTTTAAATCAATAGAATAGAAATGAAAGCGGTAATATTGCGGGGTGGGGGTGATCTGCGTTACGAAACGGTGCCCGATCCGGCGCCCGAGGCGGGGCAAGCGGTGGTCAAGGTTCACGCGTGTTCGATCTGCGGTTCGGATCTGCATGCTTTTCACGGCAAGCACCCGCGGCTCACGTTTCCGCGGATACTGGGCCACGAGTTCGCCGGCGAGATCGTGGCGCTGGGCAAGGGCATGGACAAATTCCGCGTCGGCCAGCGCGTCTGCTGCGACATCGATTTTTCGTGCGGCGTGTGCAGCCCCTGCCGCGAAGGGCGTTCGAACCTCTGCGAGCAACTGAGGACCATGGGGTTCGACCGGGACGGTGCCTACGCCGAGTACGCGCTGGTTCCGGATTTCAATCTTTATCCCTTGCCCGACAACGTGAGCTTCGACCAAGCCTCCGCAGTGCAGGTGCTGGGGATCAGCTATCACGCGGTGGCGCATCGCGTGAAGCCGAAAGCCGGCGAAAAAATCGCTGTCATCGGCGCTGGCCCCATCGGCCTGGGCGCGGCCATGGTCGCCCAACTGATGGGCGCAGAAGTCACCATCACCGACATCCTGGACTACCGGCTGGCGAAGGCGCGGGAACTGGGCATCCCGAACGCCGTGAACATGAAGGAGAGCGATCCGCGGGAGTGCGCGCTGGCGCTCACCGCCGGCCGCGGCTTCGACAAGGTCGTCGAGTGCGTCGGCGGTCTCCAGGAGCGCACCGTGACCGACGCCGTCGGCATGGTGAAGCGCGGCGGGCAGATCACTGTCGTCGGCACCTTTCCCGAAAACAGGGCGATGATTCCCATCGCCTACATCAAGGACCGCGAGATCGACCTCAATTTCTCGCGCGGGAATTTCCAGGCGTTTGCGCCGTGCCTGGAATTCATCGGCAGCGGCAAGATCAATCCCGATCTCTATATCAGCCATCGCTTTCCGCTGAGCCGCGCCGAGGGCGCGCTGAAGCTGCTGGAGGCGCGCAATGTGGAAGCGCACAAGATCGTGCTGCATCCGCAGGAGGTCTGAGGCGCGCGACAAGCAAGCCCTTCGGGGCCGGGGTTCTATCCTTTCCATAATGATCAGACCGGAGCAGTAAACATGAAGGAGGACCGCAGATGAAAACGAAAGCCGGAGTGCTGGCAGGTTGCGTGTCGTGCTTGATCGGGTTGTGGATTATCTGGACGCCAGTGGCGCAAGCGCAGGACAAATACCCGTCCCGCCCGGTCCGCATCCTCATCCCGTTTCCGGCCGGCGGCGCTTCCGACACCATAGGGCGCAGCATAGGCGAGCAGCTTGCCACCCAGATCGGGCAGCCGGTGGTGATCGACAACCGGCCCGGCGCCGCCGGCCGCCTGGCGACCGAAATGCTCGCCAAGGCCGAACCCAACGGCTACACCCTGGTGGTGGGCGGGGTGGGGCCGCTCGCAATCAGCCCCACGCTCTACAAGAATCTGCCGTACGAGGTGGAGCGGGATTTTGTGCCGATCACGCGGGTGGCCGAGCTTCTGAACGTGATGGTCGTCAATCCCTCGACCGGCGCCGGAAATATCGGGCACTTCATCGAGTGGGCCAGGAAGCGATCCGGGGAGGTGCGCTACGGAAGTTCCGGTCCCGGGCAGCTGGATCATCTTGCCGGCGAGTTGTTTCAGCGCCTGACCGGCATCCGCATGACGCACGTGCCTTACAAGGGCGGCGGGCCCGCTCTGGTGGACCTGATTTCGGGCGACCTGCAGCTGATGTTTTCCACGTACGTCGTTGCCTTGCCGCACATCAATTCCGGCAGGCTGCGCGCGCTGGCCGTGACGACGCCGCAGCGCCGGGCGCTGTTGCCCGACCTTCCGGCCGTCAGCGAGGCCGTGCCGGGATTCGGGGTCAGCAACTGGAACGGCATATTCGCCCCCGCGAAAACGCCCAAGCACATCGCGGATTTTCTGTTCGTCGAATTCAACAAAGCGCTCCAGGCGCCCGAGGTGAAGAAGCGTCAGAACGCCGCCGGCATCGAACCCGGCGGCAGCACGTCGCGCGCGGAGTTCGAGAAGTTCATCCGCGAAGACACGGCGCGGTGGGCGAAGATCGTCAAGGACGCGAACATCCAGATCGAGTAACACGGATCGGCGGCATGCCGGCCGCGGCGTCGCGCTATGGTAGGCCGGTGCATGTGAAACGGTTCCGGGAGAGCGAATGAAGACGGTGGGTCTGATCGGTGCGGGGCTGATGGGCACGGCATGCGCCAGTCGGCTCATGCAGGCCGGTTTCGAAGTGGTGGCCTACGATGTCGACGAGGCCAGGCGCGATGCGATCGGGAAGCGCGGCGCGCAGGTCGCCGATTCGATTACCGATGTCGCGAAACGATGCGCCACGATCGTGCTCGCCGTTTTCAACACCGATCAGGTCGAGCAGGTCGCCGAAGGCAAGGGCGGCGTGCTCGAGGCGATGGGCAAAGATTCGTCCCCGCGCACACTCGTCTGCACCAGCACTTGCGATCCGGACCGGCTCGCCGCGCTTGCCGCCCGTGTCCGGCCCCGCGGCGTTCGCATCCTTGAGGCCCCGATCTCCGGAACGAGCCGGCAGGTAGCCGAAGGCGACGGTGTGGGGCTCATCGGCGGCGAGCGCGCCGTCATGGAACAGGTGGCGCCGGTGCTCGATGCGATTTGCGCCCGCCGCTATTACCTGGGCAGCGTGGGCAACGGTTCCCGCGCCAAGCTCGCGGTCAATCTGATTCTCGGCTTGAATCGTGCTGCAATCGCGGAGGGCTTGGTCTTTGCCGAACGTCTGGGCCTGGACCGCGAGGCTTTCCTGGAGGTGGCGCGCGGGTCGGCAGCCTATTCGCAGGTGATGGATATCAAGGGCCCGCTGATGGCGCGGCGCGAATATCTCGCTCCGATCAGTCGCGTCGATCAGAGTCTCAAGGACTTCAAGCTCATGCTCGAGCAGGCCCATGCGGCAAGGCAGGAGCTGCCGTTTGCGAGCGTGTACGCTCGCATGCTCGAGGACTGCATGCAGCACGGAGAGGGCGAATGGGACAACGCGGCGATCACGGAAGCGATCGCCCGCTGCAGGACATGAGCGCGGCATGGATCGCAGGGGTAATGCAGTCAATGAAGGAGGAGTTCGATCATGCGAAATAAACTGTCGATAGTCATGATGCTGGTACTGGCGGCGACGTTCTGCCGCGGCGCCTGGTCCCAGGTCTATCCGGCGAAACCGGTGCGACTCGTGGTGCCATTTTCCGCGGGTGGTGGGGCCGATATCTTCGCCCGTTTGGTGGGCCGGAAGCTTGGCGAAAATATGGGCCAGTCTTTTGTGGTGGACAACCGGGCGGGCGCATCCGGCATTATCGGTTGCGAACTTGTCGCACGGGCCGCTCCCGACGGTTATACGTTGTTGATGGGTACCACGGGCACGCATACGACTAATCCCGCCGTTTTCAGCAAGCTGCCGTATGATCCGCTCAAGGATTTCGCGCCGATTTCACTGGTGGCCGAATCGCCTTTCGTACTGCTCGTGCATCCGTCGCTGCCCGTGAAAAGCGTGCAGGAACTGATCGCGTTCGCCAAGACCCGCCCCGGCCAGATTACTTACGGGTCCTCAGGCATCGGCAGTTCGTCGCACCTCGGTTTCGAACTGTTCAATATGATGGCAGGCATCAAGGGCGTGCACGTGCCGTACAAAGGGCTGGCGCCTGCGACTCTGGACACCGTTTCCGGGAATCTCATCATGACGTGGAACTCGATCACCGCAGCTGCGCCGTATATCCGGGACAAGCGGCTGCGGGCACTGGGCATCGGATCGACCAAGCGCTCGAAACTGATGCCCGATATCCCGACGATTGCCGAGTCCGGGCTCAAAGGCTACGAGCTGGGATCCTGGTACGGGATATTCGCGCCGGCCGGAACACCGCCGGAAATCGTTCGGCGTCTGCACAACGAACTGGTGAAAGCGATCGCCTCACCCGATATAAGCGAACAGTTGGTGGCCTTGGGCGCCGAGCCGGTCGGCAGCACGCCTGAAGCTTTTGTTGCCGTGTTGAAGCGCGATCTCGTCAAGTGGCAGAAAGTTGCGCGCGAGGCTAACGTAAAAGCAGAGTAGCCTTTACTGCCAGCCAGATGCGCTACTTCACGCGCAAACGGTTCACTTTCACTTCGCTGACCGCCACACCCAGTCCCGGCCCGTGTGGCCTCTGGACTGTGCCACGTTCTATGCGCAGCGGCGTGTCGGTCACATCCTCGGCCAGATAATGGTTGGTGATGTTGAGCCCCCAGTCGAGATTGGGCGCCACGCAGCCGAGCTGCACGATCGCCGCGGCCGCAATACTTGATTCGGCGACTTTGCCCGCGAGATTGATGCTGAGGCCGAGCGCGCCGCATACCGACATCGCGTGCACCGTGGGCGTGATTCCACCCATCTTGATGGTTTTGATGTTGGCGCCTTGAATAGCACCGCTGCGATGCAACGCCAGTAGGCTGGCGATGCTGCCGACAGACTCGTCGCCGTTCAACGGGATCGGGCTGACGCGGGCAAGCGCCGCCATGCCGTCAATGTCGTCGCTGTGCAGGGGCTGTTCCATGAACAGCAGGCCCGCCTCCCGTGCCTGGTCGGCAAACAATCGGGCATTCGCAAATGACATGCCCATATTGGCGTCGGCGCAAAGCGCTACTCCCTCTCCGAGATGGCGCCGAATCTCGATCGCGGCGCGCGCCTCTTCGCGTGGGTCCTTGATGCCGATCTTGAGCTTGAAGAAGGACCATCCCTCCTCGAGCTTGTGCTTGGCCTCTGCAATATCGTCCTCGATCCTGGGGTTGCCGAGCAGATACATGGGCTGCAGCACTTCGCGCGCAGCACCACCGAACAGATCCGCCACGGAGACACCGAGGTAATGCCCCACCAGATCGTTGATCGCCATATCGACCGCGCACTTCGCGCCAGTGTTGTGGAGCAATGCATGGGCGCAGCGCCGGACGAGTTCGGCGCGGTGCAGGGCGTCTTGTCCGGTCACGCGCGGCGCCAGATGATTGTTGACCGCAGCGATCATTCCCGGGAGCACGTCGCCCGTCATGAGCGGTGCCGAGGCGGCTTCCCCCCAGCCGACGAGGCCATTTGCGGCTTCCACCCGCACCAGCAGGTTGTATGCCCGCTCAATGCGCTCTCCGGCCATCACCACGGCCTTTTTTAATGGCAATGCGACTGGAATCGCTTCCAGCCGTACGATCTTCAGAGGCGCTGCTTCGCGATCGGTAGGTGCCGCGCAGGATGCGAGTGTGTTGTCCATATCCTCTCCTGTTTACCGGAAATTACTCTTACAGGCTCGGCCCAAAATTTAAGCACAACTTATCCGTAAGTAATAAAAGGCAAAGCCATGCCTTTTTCGGTTCGAAGCCCGGCTCGTAGCGAGGGCCGGTGACGTTCGGATATTCCGGTATGTCCGCAGTTCCTATCGACGTCTTTTCTTTCACCATGAAAAACACGGCAGCTTCTTCTGGTGTGGCGACGATGGTGTGCAGCGTGTTAGCTGGAAACGGTGATCCCGGGGGCAAGGTCTCGACTAAGCCGGCTGCTCAAGCGTTTGGTTTTCGTCGCCATCGCAAAGCTTCCGCCCAACTTCTGGTTCTTGCCGGCGATCTTACCCGGAAACCTGGATTCAGGTGAATAGCTTTGGATGAGCTTGAACGATGCGATTCGCTGGCTCATCGAGCAACGTCGATGTTTTGGATGGGTTTGGACATTCTTGTAAATGGTGCAGCAGACGCTTACTCCGCCGCGGGTTGCCAGTGTTCGAGCGTCAGTTGCAGGCTGCGCGCGCCGTTATATTCGTTGACTTCGATCCGGTAGACGGCGCGGATGGCGGACGGCAGCGGCCGATCGTGACGGAACAGCATGGCCTCGACGCTCACGCCGGCACGGGCCAGGCGTAGCTTCAGGTGACGCTCGCCGACGACGCGCTGATTGACCACTTCGAAGCAGTCGTCGAAGCACGGCCGGGGAAAGCCCTGGCCCCAGACCTGGGTGTCGAGCGCGCTGGCCGTCTCCAGCGTCATCTGGCCGGGCTCCAGCGGGCCATCGGTTTCGATCCGGCGCTCGAGGTCGGCGGGGCTCAGCAGCGCCTGGACGGCCTGCTCGAATGCCGTGCGGAAGCGCTCGAAATCGGTTTCGCGCAAAGTCACGCCGGCAGCCGCGGCATGGCCGCCGAACCTGACCAGCAGATCAGGATGGCGCTTAGCCACCACATCGAGCGCATCGCGCAGATGCAGCCCGCCGATCGAGCGCCCCGAGCCCTTGATTTCACCGTCGTTGCCGCGCGCGAAAGCAATGACTGGACGGTGAAAGCGGTCCTTGATGCGCGAGGCGACGATGCCGACCACGCCCTGATGCCACGCCGGATCGAATAGGCTAAGCGTGTAACTGTCGCCGAATGCCATGCGCTCGAGACTCGCCAGCGCGGCATCCTGCATGTCCGATTCGATGGCGCGGCGCTCGCGGTTGAGCTGATCGAGTTGCGCGGCGATCTGCAGCGCGCGTCCCATGTTGTCGGTGGCGAGGCATTCGATGCCGAGCGACATGTCGGATAGCCGGCCGGCGGCGTTGAGACGCGGCGCCAGCACGAAACCCATGTCGTAGGCCGATGCGCGGCGCGGATCCCTGCCTGCAATCTGGAACAGCGCAGCGATCCCAGGCTGGATACGGCCGGCGCGCATGCGTTTGAGGCCCTGCTGCACCAGGATGCGGTTGTTGTCATCGAGCTTTACCACGTCAGCAACAGTGCCGAGCGCGACCAGATCGAGCAGGTCGGCGAGGTTGGGCTCGATCCGGATGACCCGGCCGGAGGCCGGCACGAAACTCCCTTCTCTTTCCCTCATCTCTAACCCTTCTCCCGGAAGGAGAAGGGAAACAATTGCCTCCCCTCTCCCCGTGGGACCTCGGTGCCGCCTGACGGTAGAGGGGTCGGGAGTGAGGGCTGGAAGGGCCGGGGATGAGGGCGGGCTATGCTCTACAAACCAACCGCGTTCCCTCAATTCTGCCCGCAGGGCGAGCATGAGGTAGAACATCACGCCGACGCCGGCGAGGTTCTTGCTGGGGAATGTGCAGCCCGGCTGGTTCGGGTTGATGATGCACCAGGCATCGGGCAGGCGGCTGCCGGGCAGGTGGTGATCGGTGATCAGCACCTGGAGTCCGAGGCGGTTGGCCTCCGCCACGCCCTCGACACTGGCGATGCCGTTATCCACGGTGATCAGGATGTCGGGTTTTTTGATGTCGTGGGCGAGCCGGACGATTTCCGGCGTGAGCCCGTAACCGTATTCGAAGCGGTTGGGGACCAGATAATCGACCGTTGCGCCGAATCCGCGCAGCGCACGCAAACCCACCGCGCAGGCGGTGGCGCCGTCGGCGTCATAATCGGCGATGATCAGCAGCTTCTTGCGGGCGGCGATCGCGTCAGCCAGCAGCTGCGCCATGCGCTGCAGATTGAGCATTTGTGCCGGCGGCAGCAAACGATCGAAATCGGTGGCCAACTGCTGCGGACTGAGAATGCCGCGCGCAGCATAAATGCGCGCCAGCAGCGGAGGCATGCCCTCCCTGATCAGCCGGGCGACGATATCGGCGGGAGCATGGCGCGCGACAATGACGGGCATGGCTAGCTTGCGGCGCGCGCCGGAGCGTATGACGGCAACGGTTTGGCCCGGCGCCAGAACTTGAGCAGGTCGGCAGGCGAGAGCTCGAAGCGCTGGCAATCCCGGTCGCCGGGCACGACCAGTGCGATTTTCGAGAAGCGGCGCTGCCGCAACGCTTTCAGCAACGGCGCAAACCAATTGCGGTTGAGCGCGGAGATTTCCTCGCGCCACCGGGGGATATCGCCGTACTGCGCCGCAGCGGACAGTTGCCCGAGCACGAGCAGAGGGTGCGCGTTGCCGGGGTGCGGCATATCGATTGTTTGCAGCCAGCGCCCGGCGTCATCGGGCAGGGGCGCGGCGGGGAAGCCGGCAATGGCCGCGAGCGCGCAAGCCAGTGCCTCGTTGCTCCATACCGCTGAAAAATGCCGCCCGGGAACGGCCGGCCGGGTTCCGCCGCCCCACAGCCACACGCTGTTGACCGGCATTTCGCCTTTTGCTTCGCGGGCCTCGTTGAGCGGATGCTGGTGCAGCAACATCTGGATTTCATTCGAGATTCTGTGCCAGCGCACAGCGTCCTTGCCGGTCGGCAGACAAGCATTCATGTCCGCTCCGATGACCTCGCTCAAAGCGTGCGTGGCCATTTCGGGCCGATGTTCGAGGCGCAGATACCAGCGCGCGGGGTGCGGCGCAAGAAATTGCAGGCCGTCCTGCGCGAAGTGGCGGTTGAGGGTGGAGATAAACTGGGCGGCTTCCTGTTGCGACAGGCCGAAAGCGCTGCTGTCGGCGAGCAGCAGTTGATCGCGGCGCAGCCGCAGATGCACCGGGTCTGCGCGCAGCCAGTAAGCATTTCCGGGATCGCCGCCATCGAGCGCAAGCGTGAGCGGCGCGATCGGCCAGTCCTGCTGTTTTTCCACTTCAAAAGCCTGGCACAGCCAGGTTTCGATGCCGATAGCCGGGAAAACCTGACGGCTGGAACGGGCAAGAAATTTCAGCAATTCATCGAGCGCCAGAACGCCGCAGGCCTCTTCGCCAAAGCCGCCAGGCAACAACAGATGTGGGACGAGTAGGGTGCACTGCATGAGAGGATGATACCGAGTTTAACACGAGGTGAGGGCGTGCTTTGACTGTCGGGTTGTGGCACACTGCGCCTTTATTTTGCGTCCGCCGTCCCAGTGAGTTCCTACGAATTTTTCATCGGCATGCGCTATACGCGCGCCAAGCAGCGCACGCGCTTCATTTCGGTCATTACGCTGATTTCCATCGTCGGCATCGTGCTCGGCATGACGGTGCTGATCACGGTGCTGTCGGTGATGAACGGATTCCAGCGCGAGATCCGCACGCGCATCCTCGGCGTCGCTTCGCACGTGCAGATCAGCGGCGCCGACAACCAGCTCGCCGACTGGCAGCCGATCGCGCAGCAGGCCATGCGTAATCCGCAGGTGGAGGCGACGGCGCCCTATGTAAGCGCGCAGGGGCTGCTGACCTACGGCTCCGCGGTGCGCGGCGCTTTCGTGCGCGGCGTCGTCCCGGAACTCGAGGCGCGGGTATCGGATGTCGGCGACCACATGAAGCGCGGCAGCCTCGGCGATCTCAGGGCCGGGGAATTCGGCATCGTGCTCGGGCTGGAGCTGGCGCGCGCGCTGGGCGTGACCCTGGGCGAAAAAGTGGTGCTGGTCGCGCCGCAGGGGCAGGTGACGCCGGCGGGCATCCTGCCGCGGCTCAAGCAGTTCACGGTGGTCGGCATCTTCGCCGTAGATCACTATGAGTACGACTCGGGGCTCGCGCTCGTCAATATGGAGGATGCGCAGAAGCTGTTCCGCTTCGGCGAGGCGGTGTCCGGCGTGCGCCTGAAGCTCAAGGACCTGTTCCAGTCGATGGCGGTGGCGCGCGAGCTGGCGCGGCAACTCGGTCCCGATGTCTATCTCAGCGACTGGACCATGCAGCACGCCAATTTTTTCCGCGCGGTGCAGATCGAGAAACGGATGATGTTCCTGATCGTGTTTCTGATCATCGCCGTCGCGGCCTTCAACATCATTTCTAGCCTGGTGATGGCGGTGAAGGACAAGCAGTCCGACATCGCGATCCTGCGCACGCTCGGCGCGGAGCCGAAAAGCATCACCAAAATCTTCATGGTGCAGGGCGCGGTG
>JAIESJ010000237.1 GCA_019746155.1 Burkholderiales bacterium | reverse complement strand
CCTGCTCATGATCTGCACGAAAATCTCCTCAAGGTCGGGCCGCAAGACTTCCATTTCCTGCACCCGCGCCCGCGCCAGGCGCAGTTGCGCCATCACGTCCTCGACCTCGACATAGTCCTTGAGCGCAAGCCGCCAGGTGCCGTCCGCGCGGCGCTCCACAACCAGCGGCGCCAGCGCGGCCGGCAGCGCATCGGGATCAATCCGTAACTCGACATAGCAGCCGGAATGCATCCTGAGCAGGTTCTGCGTCGTATCGAGCGCCACCATACGCCCCTGTTTCAGCATGGCGACGCGGCTGCACAAAGCCTCCGCCTCTTCCAGATAATGCGTGGTCAGCACAATGGTGTGGCCGTCGCGGTTGAGCTGGCGCACGAATTTCCACAGCGCCTGCCGCAATTCGACGTCGACGCCGGCGGTCGGCTCATCGAGCACGATCACCGGCGGCTTGTGCACCAGCGCCTGCGCCACCAGCACCCGGCGCTTCATGCCGCCGGAGAGCGCGCGCATATTGGTGTCGGCCTTCTCGGTCAAATCGAGATGGTGCATGATTTCATCGATCCAGCCGCGGTTGTTCCTGAGCCCGAAATAGCCGGACTGGATAGCGAGCGTTTCGCGCACCGTGAAAAACGGATCGAAAACGAGCTCCTGCGGTACCACGCCCAGCGCGCGCCGCGCTTCGCGGTATTGCCTGCGCACGTCGAAGCCCATGATGCGCGCGCTGCCGCCCGTGGCAATGACCAGGCCGGCGAGAATGTTGATGAGCGTGGTCTTGCCCGCGCCGTTGGGGCCGAGCAGGCCGAAAAACTCGCCCGGCGGGACTTCGAGGCTGACCCCGGCCAATGCCCGCAGCCCGCCATAGCTTTTGGAGACCTGGTCGACCTGGATTGCGGGAATCATGAAGCGCTAGGAGTTTGTCGGGGCTAAGTCCGACAAACTCCTGAAATGAAAAAATTAAAGAACGAGGCGGAAAAAACGTCATACAAGTGACGTTTGATCAGGTCAGCATAGGGTTTCGACACGTAAAGCTTTTTCATTAAGCAGCCTGTCGCCAAAGCATCGATTAACGGCGATCCATTAACGCTACGCGTTCCGGTAAATGGGGGCCAAGTCCGACAGGCTGCCAGGGGAGTTTTACTCCTCGCTCCTCACGCCTTACACCTCACCAAGAAGCTCGGAGACGCCGTAAAGCGCGGCCAGACTCTTGAGATTGTCCGGCAGGTTGATGTATTCGATCTTGCGGTTCCCACGCTGCGCCTCGCGCCGCCACTCGAGCAGCAGGCTGACCGTGGTCGAGTCGACTTCCGTCAACCCGCCGAGGTCGACGGCGATGTGCGGCGCAGTCAACACCCGCCGGCCCTGCTCGAGCACAGCGACGACATTGCCTATATTGACCGGTCCCTGCAACGTGCAGCGGTCGCCATCGCAGGAAATCATTTCTGGCTCACCTGCGCCTGTGCGAGCGTCTTGTTCTTCTCGGCCAGCGACTTGATGAGCCCGTCGACGCCGTTCCTCTGCACTTCGGTGCTGAAGGTGTTGCGGTAGTTCTCCACCAGGCTCACGCCCTCGATCTTGACGTTATAGACCTTCCAGCCCTGATCGGTCTTTTCCATGCCGTAATCGACCGCGATCGGCTGGCCGTTCGGCTGCCTGATCAGCGATTTGACCACCACATCGGTTTCATCCGGCGCGAGCCGCAGCGGACGGTACTCGACGGTCTGGTTCTTGTACTGCGTGAATGCGGCGGTATAGGTGCGGACCAGCAGCGCGCGGAATTCGCTGGTGAGCGCTTTTTGCTGCTCGGCGCTCGCCTGGCGCCAGTGCTTGCCCATGGCAAGCTGGGCCATGCGCGTGAAATTGAAATGCGGCAGCACTTTCGCCTCAACCAGATCCAGCACTTTCTTCTGGTCGCCGGACTGGATGCCCCTGTCGGCGCGCACCACCGCCAGCACTTCGTCGGTCACGCTTTTGGCCAGCGCATCCGGCGCCGGCATCTCTGCGGCGCGCGCGGGGACGGCGGCAACGAATGCCGCCAGCACGAACGAAAACAGATATTTCATCATGATGCCCCTATCTAACAAAACAAAAATATTCGCATTTTTTCCAGGGCGGTTTTGTTTAAGGAGCTTGTCGGACTCAAGTCCGACAAGCTCCTAGCGCGGCTATTTCTTGGTATCGCCCTCGGCCGCCTTGCTGTACAGGAACTGGCTGATCAGATTCTCCAGCACCACCGCCGACTGCGTGAGTTTGATGGTATCGCCTTGCGCAAGATTGGCGGCATCCCCCCCGGCCACGAGCCCGATGTACTGCTCGCCGAGCAGCCCGGAGGTCAGCACCGAGGCCGTGGTGTCCTTGGGAAACGTGTAGCGCTTGTCGATCGTCATGGTCACTTTCGCCAGGAACTTGTCGTTGTCGAAAGTGATTCCGGCGACGCGCCCGACCACAACGCCCGCGCTTTTGACCGGCGCGCGCGGTTTCAGTCCGCCGATATTGTCGAACTGCGCATACACCTGATAAGTATCGGCCGCATTGTAGCCGCTCATGTTTCCCACCTTGAGCGCGAGAATCAGCAGGGCGCCGACGCCGGCGCAAACGAACAATCCCACCCACAAGTCGAGCATCGAGCGTTCCATCAAACCCCCCGAAACATAAATGAGGTCAACATAAAATCCAGCCCCAGGATGGCCAGCGACGAAGTGACCACGGTACGCGTGGTCGCGCCGGATACGCCCTCCGCCGTCGGCGGCGCGTCGTAGCCTTCGAACAGCGCGATCCAGGTCACGGCAAAACCGAACACGACGCTTTTGATCACGCCGTTCAGGATGTCCTCGCGGAAATCGACGGCGCTCTGCATCTGGGACCAGAACGAGCCTTCGTCAACCCCGATCAGCACCACTCCGACCAGATAGCCGCCGAACACGCCCATGGCGCTGAACATGGCCGCCAGCAGCGGCATCGACAGGAAGCCGGCCCAGAAGCGCGGCGCCACCACTCTGGCAATCGGATCCACCGCCATCATTTCCATCGCGGAGAGCTGTTCGGTGGCCTTCATCAGGCCGATTTCGGCGGTGATTGCCGACCCGGCCCGGCTCGCAAACAGCAGTCCGGCCATCACCGGGCCCAGTTCGCGCACCAGCGACAGCGCCACCAGTACGCCCAACGCGGATTCGGAACCGTAAGTCTGCAGGGTATGGTACCCCTGAAAGCCCAGCACCATGCCGACGAATAATCCCGACACCAGGATGATGATGAGCGACAGCACGCCGGTATAGTAAATCTCGCGGATGATCAGGCCGAAGCGCCGGAAGCTGGTCCCGGAGTGCAGCAGGGTCAGTACGATGAAGCGCGCCGCGTAGCCCAGGCGCAGCACGATGTCTATGGTGGTATGGCCGATTCTGCGGATTGAAGGAACTGCACGTTCAGGCATGGCGCGCTCCCAGCTTCAGATCCTCGGCGTAATTCCTGCTCGGGTATTGAAACGGCACCGGCCCGTCGGGCTCGCCGTAGACAAACTGATGCACCAGGGGCTCGTGATTGGCGAGCATCTCCTGCGGCGTGCCGTGGGCAACGATCCTGCCGTCGGACATGTAATAGACATAATCGACGATTTCCAGCGCTTCCTGCACGTCATGCGTCACTATGATGGAGGTGGCGCCGAGCGCATCGTTCAAGCGCCGGATCAGATTCCGGATCACGCCGAGCGAAATCGGGTCGAGGCCGGTGAAAGGCTCATCGTACAATATCAGCATGGGGTCGAGCGCGATCGCGCGCGCCAGCGCCACCCGCCGCGCCATGCCGCCCGAGAGTTCCGACGGCATCAGCCGGTGCGCGCCGCGCAGACCTACCGCGTGCAGTTTCATGAATACCAGATCGCGGATCATCCGCTCCGGCAGGTTGGTGTGCTCGCGCATCTGGAACGCCACGTTGTCGAACACCGACAGGTCGGTGAACAGCGCCCCGAACTGGAACAGCATGCCCATGCGGCGGCGCAGCCTGTAGATACCGTTGCTGTCGAGCTTGTTCACCAGCTGGCCGTCCACCCTGACCTCGCCCTTGCGTGCTTTCATCACGCCGCCGATCAGGCGCAGCAGCGTGGTCTTGCCCGAACCGCTGATGCCCATGATGGCCACCACTTTCCCGCGCGGGATGGTCATGTCGATCCCGGAGAGGATGGCGCGCCGCCTGTCATACCAATAGTCGACGCTGTCGATTTCGATGAGGTTATCGGCTGCCAAGATCGGATAGTCGGGGTTGCAAAAGGTTTGAATTTTAAACCAGTTAGCGCGGTTACCACAATCGACTGCCGCTGCGATTGGCGTTTCCTGCCCACACTGGCATTATGGCCGCTTATGCAGTTCGATCTGTTTTACGAAATTGCCTTGCCGCCGCAGCCCGGCCGCAGCGAAGTACAGGCTTATTCCGACGTGCTCGCCGAAATCGAGCTCGCCGACCGTCTCGGCTATGGCTGCGCCTGGCTGGTCGAGCATCATTTCATGCGCGGCTATTCGCATTCCTCCAAACCCGAGCTCGTGCTCGCAGCCCTGTCGCAGCGCACGCGCGATATCCGTCTGGGCCATGCCGTCGTTCCGCTGCCGCTGCACCACCCGGTGCACGTGGCCGAGCGCATCGCCACGCTCGACATCCTCACCGGCGGCCGGCTCGAAGTCGGCATCGGCCGCGGCTTCTCGCCGCGCGAATACGCAACGTTTGGCGCGGAAATGGAGCATAGCCGCGAATTGGTCGAAGAAAGCCTTGATATCTTACACCTGAGTTTCGGCCGCTCTCCCGTTACCTACGCCGGCAAGCATTACCGGCTGGAGATGCTCGACATCGTGCCGCACATCGTACAGCAGCCGCACCCGCCGCTGTGGACCGCGGCGGTGAGTCCCGAGACCTACCCGTGGGCGGCCGAGCGCGGGCTGGGCGTGCTGGCCGGCCCGTTCAAGCCGTGGCTGATGGTCAAGCATGACATCGGCAAGTACCGCGCGGCGTGGCGCGGCGCCGCCGCGCCACGCATCGGCATGACCGTCGGCGTGCTGTGTCTCAAGGACCGCAAGCACGCGCACGAACTGGCGCAGCCGGCGTTCACCTGGTTCTACCGCGAGCTGTTCAAGACCACGCTGCCGGTGCTGGAAAAACTTTATCCGAGCTATGAACAGATTCACGAGATCGGGCGCTTCCGGCAACTGATGAAGCTCGGCATCGATTTCGGCCTGGCGGATGCCGCCGGGCTGACTGTCGTCGGCGATCCCGCGGAATGTATCGCCAAGCTGCGCAAATACGCCGACGCCGGCGTCACCAATTTATTGTGCGCTTTCGGCGCCGGGGCGGTCGAAAGCGGCGTGGCGCGCGAATCGCTGGAACTGTTCGCGCGCGAAGTGATGCCGGCGTTCGCCAACAGCAAAGCGTCAATGACCGAGAGCCGGGCGTGACCGCACAGCTTCTGCTGCCTTCGTCCTCCGTCCTTCATCCTTGAGGCGCAATGCGCGTCTTCGTCACCGGTTCCAGCTCGCATCTGGCGCAGGCGTTGCTGCCCAGGCTGTGCGAGCGCGCTGATATCGAGCACGTGACCGGCATCGATCTCGAGCCGCCGCGGTTCCAGCATCCCAAGTTCAACGCTCTGCGGCTCGACCTCCGCGACCCCCAACTCGAACAGCGCATGTATGGTCATAATATATTGATTAATATGGCTTTTATTGTGCTGCGCGGAAAAATGCCCGAAGCCGGGATGTACGACATCAACGTCAAGGGCAGCCACGGGGTATTCCACGCCGCGCGCCGCGCCGGCGTGCGGCGCCTGATCCATCTGTCGAGCGCCGCGGTCTATGGCGGCGGCGTGCAGCTTGCCGAGGACGCGCCTTTTGATCCGCTGCCGCAGTTTCTTTACGCCCGACACAAGGCCCGCCTCGAACAGTTGCTCGCCATCGAATTTCCCGAGTGCGTGCGGCTGCGCCCGCACGTCATTCTGGGCCCTCATGCGCAACTGGTGCTCAAGCAACTCCTCCATCAGCCGTGCTACGTACGCCTGCCCGAACCGTATCCGCTGCTGCAATGCGTGCACGAGGACGATGTGGCGCAGGCCATAGTGCTGTGTCTCGAGCGCGACGTGCGCGGCGCGTTTAATCTGGCGGTCGAGGACAACTTCAGCTTCCGCGACGCCATCAAAAACCGCCACCGCCTGAGCGTGCCGCTGCCGCTCGCGGTCGCGCGCGGCGGTCTCAATCTGGCATGGAAATTAACCGGCTGGGGCGGCGAGCCGGCATGGATAGACGGGCTCACCCAAACGCTGCTCATCAATTGCCGCCGCGCGCATATCGAACTCGGCTGGCGCAGCCGCTACAGCGCTGCGGAAGTGCTGGCGCAGACTTAATTATTGAACCGTCAGGATTCTTTTCGATACCCCTCAAGGGGTAATGAATAACCCCGCGCCAAGAGCGCGGGGAATAACAAGTTGAAAGCAAGAGGTATTGAAAAGAATCCTGGCGGCTAACTCCTGGGTTTTAGGCCGTAGCCTTCCAACATCCGCAGCGTCGGCGCGAGGCATTGCCCGGTGAACTCGCGATGCACCGCGTTGCCGTGTGCGAGCTTGCGCCACCACTCACCGTGGGTCAGCCCCGCTAACTCGTAAAAACTCGCCGGCGGCACGTAGAACGTATCCACGAGCTGCCTGAAGAGCAGGTTCATGACCGGCTGCAGTACCAGCTTGAGTTGCCAGCCCGGGCCGCCCTGCAGCGCCGCTTCGAGCCGGCTGCGCGCCGCCGCGATATGGCGCGCTTCGTCGACGATATGCAGGGTGCAGATCTGCTTCACCACCGGGTTCATCGCATCCGCGTTCTGGCGCACGTAGCGGTTGAATTTGTCGGGCACGTCCTCGGCGATCACGGTGGCGAGCCAGAACAGCGCGCCGCCGGCCGGCATCCAGTGCACCACGAAATCCGCCAGGCGCGGCGCGCGCCACGCCTGCGGCGGCAGCGCAAGGCCGCTGTGCTCAATGGCCTTGAGGAACATCAGGCTGTGGCCCGTTTCCTCGCGCATCTCGTGCAGGAAATACTCGTACTCGGCGCGCGGCAGGCCGAGGCCCAGCCGGCGCGACAGGCGCTGCAGGAACACGCTCTCCAGCCACAGGCCGCAGCACATGACGTTGATGAACTCGTATTGCGACAGGCGCCGCTTGACGTCGACGGCGAGCGTGTCGTATTCCGGCAGGCCGTAGAGCGACAGCGCCGGCTCAGGCAGCCAGAAACTATCGCCGTCGAGCCCGGCCCAGTCTATGGTAACGAGCGGATCGCGATAGCGGCCGCTGTTCTCGGAGAGCTGCTTGAGCAGCGACAGATCGGTGTTGGACATGGGCGGATTATAAAACCCATTTCAAAAAAGCGGAAAACAACGATTTTGCTTTGTTTACGGTTCATCGCCTTTAGGATAACTTACGCGCATGAGCGACATCGCGCTGCGCTTCAACCAGGTCGGAAAGTCTTTTGGCGGCGTCGCCGCACTCGCCGATTTCTCGCTCGAAGTGCGGCGCGGCGAATTTTTCGGCCTGGTCGGCGAAAATGGCGCCGGCAAAACCACGCTGATCAAGTGCCTGCTCGATTTCTGCGATGCCGATTGCGGCCGCATCGAAATCTTCGGCGTGCCGCACACCGCCACCGCAGCGCGCAGCCGGCTTGCTTTCCTGCCCGAGCGCTTCAATCCGCCGTTCTACTTGACCGGCCGCGATTTCCTGCGCTACATGCTGGAGCTGCACCGCACGCCGTACGATGAAGCGCGGGTTACGCGCATGTTCAGCGCGCTCGATCTCGACCAGTCGGCGCTGACCCGACCGGCGCGCACCTATTCCAAAGGCATGACGCAGAAGCTCGGCCTCGCCGCCTGCCTGCTCTCCGGCAAGGATCTTTACATTCTCGACGAGCCCACCAGCGGCCTCGATCCCAAGGCGCGCGCGCTGCTCAAGCGCGAGTTGCGTGAACTCCGCCACGCCCGGCGCACGCTGTTCTTCACGTCCCACGCGCTTGCCGACGTCGCCGAAATGTGCGACCGCATGGCCATCGTGCATGCCGGACGGCTGCGGTTCGCCGGCACGCCCGACGAACTCACCCGCAGATTCGGCGCCGGCGACCTCGAACAGGCTTTTCTGGCATGTATCGCGGACACCGCCACCGCGGCCGCTGCGTAGTGGACTGCCCCTGCACGGGGGTATCTGGCACAATAGCTTCCGTCCAGCGGGAAGGAGCGGCATCCAGTGGTTGAGAAAACAAAACCCGATCTGCTGATCGTCGATGATGATCCGTTGATCACCGACACGCTCAACTTCGTGTTGGGCAAGGATTTCTCGGTCCATGTCGCGGACTCGCGCCCGCAGGTAAAAAGCCTGCTGCGGCAACTCGGCAACCCGCCGCAACTGGCCTTGATCGACCTGGGGCTTCCTCCCACGCCGCACCGGCCGGACGAAGGCTTCCGGTTAATCAGCGATCTGATCGCCTACTCGCCGGGCGTGAAAATCGTCGTGCTCTCGGGCCAGAGCGACGAGACCAACGCGCGCCACGCGCGCACGCTGGGCGCGATCGAGTTCGTCGCCAAGCCGTGCGATCCGGAAACGCTCAAGAATCTGCTCAAGCGCTCGCTCTCGATCCGCGACGCCGAGATCGGCGCCGCGGCCGAGGGCGGGTTGCTCGGCAAGAGCCTGCTGATGGAAAAGCTGCGCCAGCAGATCGCACAGTTCGCCAATGCGCCGTTTCCGGTGCTGATCGAGGGCGAATCGGGCAGCGGCAAGGAAATGGTCGCCAAATCGCTGCACCTCATGAGCAACCGCGCGGCGCGTCCGTTCCTCGCGCTCAATTGCGCCGCGATCTCGCCGACGCTGGTCGAGCCGACGCTGTTCGGCTACAGCAAGGGCGCGTTCACCGGCGCCACCACTTCGCGCGCCGGCTATTTCGAGGACGCCAAGGATTCCACCCTGTTCCTCGACGAGATCGGGGAGCTGCCGCTCGAGCTGCAGGCGAAGCTGCTGCGCGTGCTCGAGAACGGCGAGTTCCAGCGCGTGGGCGAAACCCAGAGCCGCGTGTCGAACGCGCGCGTGATCGCCGCCACCAACCGCGACATGCGCCAGGAAATCCGCAACGGGCGCTTCCGTGCCGACCTCTACCACCGGCTGTCGGTGTTCACCGTCAACGTCCCGGCGCTGCGCGATCTGGGCGACGACAAAGTGACGCTGCTCGATCATTTTCGCGAGTTCTACGCGCGCCAGGCGGGCGTCAAGGCCTTCTCGCTCGACAGCAAGGCGATGGGTCTGTGGCTCGATTACGGCTTCCCCGGCAATGTGCGCGAGCTGCGCAACATCGTCATCCGCCTCATCACCAAGCACGCGGGGCAGGAGGTCAATTCCGAACAGCTGCTGGCCGAGCTCGACATGGAGAGCATGGACGTCGATCTGCCCGGCGTGGCCGTCGCGCAGGACTTCAAGACGCTGCTGGAAGCCGCCAAGCGCCAGTTGCAGGTGCAGAAGAACTTCAGCCTCGACGCCACGCTGCAGCAGTGGGAACGCGGCTACGTCGAAGCGGCGCTGATCATCACCCAGGGCAATCTGACGCAGGCGGCGAAGCTGCTCGGCATCCACCGCACCACGCTCTACAGCAGGATGCAGGCTTACGCGGTTGCGGGCGAGGCCGACAAATCCCCGCATCCGATGGCCAAATAACCCCGCCCCAGCGCGCCCCGCCGCCATGTATTACAGCCATTTCGGACTCGCCCAGGCGCCGTTCAAGATCACGCCCAACACCGACTTCTTTTTCAGCGGCGGCAATCGCGGGCCGATCCTGGAGGCGATGGTCTACGCCATCAGCAACGGCGAAGGCATCGTCAAGGTGACGGGGGAAGTGGGCAGCGGCAAGACCATGCTGTGCAACATGCTCGCCACGCGCCTGCCGGCGCACATCGAGACCGTCTATCTCGCCAATCCCAGCGTGACACCCGAGGAAATCCTGCATGCGATCGCGTTCGAGCTGCAGCTCGGGCTGGACCGCAACGCGAGCCG
>JAIESJ010000085.1 GCA_019746155.1 Burkholderiales bacterium | reverse complement strand
AGAACAACCAGGCTCAGGATCAGCAGCGGCTGCACCACGGCGGAAATTTCGAGCAACTCGTTCCATACTCCGCGCAGCGTGACGCTCTTCACCGCCGCCGCGGCGAACGCGGCCACGTTCACGATCAGCAGGATGCGCAGCAGAATCCCGAGGTTGCGGAAATTCGGCAAGGCGCTGCTATAGGCGTTTTGATTTACAATGCCGGTCATGCGGCAATCATTCTAACAGGCCCAACACCGTGAACAATAAAGACAAATCCGGCGGCATGCACAAGCCGTGGTCGGGACGCTTCAACGAGCCGGTGACCGACCTTGTCAAGCAATTCACCGCGTCGGTCGCTTTCGACCAGCGCCTGGCCGAGTTCGACATCGAGGGCTCGACTGCTCACGCGCGCATGCTCCATGCCGTCGGCATTCTCTCCAGGACCGACCTTGACGCCATCGAAAAAGGCCTGGCGCAGATCCTGGAGGAGATTCGCAGCGGCAGCTTTCCGTGGTCGCTCGATCTCGAGGACGTGCACTTCAATGTCGAGCGGCGGCTGACCGATCTCGTCGGCGACGCGGGCAAGCGCCTGCACACCGCGCGCTCCCGGAACGACCAGGTCGCAACCGACGTGCGGCTCTATCTGCGCGCCTCGATCGATCACGTGCTGACGCTGATCAAGTCGCTGCAGCGCGCCCTGCTCGATCTCGCCGAGAAACATACCGAGACCGTGATGCCGGGCTTTACCCATCTGCAGGTGGCGCAGCCGGTTTCGTTCGCCCATCATCTGCTCGCCTATTTCGAAATGCTCACGCGCGACGCCCAGCGGTTCGCCGAATGCCGCAGGCGCGTCAACAAGCTGCCGCTGGGCGCGGCCGCCCTTGCCGGCACTTCGTTCCCGATCGATCGTCTGATGGTGGCCAAGGAACTGGGTTTCGACGGAGTGTGCGAGAACTCGCTCGATGCCGTGTCCGACCGCGACTTCGCTATCGAGTTCTGCGCCCACGCGGCGCTCTTGATGACGCACCTTTCGCGTTTTTGCGAGGAACTCATCCTGTGGATGAGCCCGCGTTTCGGCTTCATCGACATTGCCGACCGTTTCTGTACCGGCTCTTCGATCATGCCACAGAAAAAGAACCCGGACGTCGCCGAACTTATCCGGGGCAAGACCGGACGCGTCAACGGTCACCTGGTGGCGCTGCTGACGCTGATGAAAGCGCAGCCGCTCGCCTACAACAAGGACAACCAGGAAGACAAGGAGCCGTTGTTCGACACCGTGGACACGCTGATGATGAGCCTGGCGGTGTTCACCGACATGCTGGGCGGCATCAAGGTCAATCGCGACGCGATGCGCGCGGCGGCGCTGCAGGGCTATGCCACCGCCACCGATCTCGCCGACTACCTGGTCAAAAAAGGCGTGCCGTTCCGCGAGGCGCACGAAGCCGTGGCGCAGGCGGTGCGCTTTGCCGAAACGCGCGGCTGCGATCTCTCGGACCTCAAGCTCTCCGACCTGCGGCAGTTCTCGCCGCTGATCGACAAGGACGTATTCGAGGCACTGACCCTCGAAGGATCGTTGGCGAGCCGCAGCCACACCGGCGGCACCGCGCCGGCGCGCGTGAAAGCGGCGATCGCGAAGGCACGCAAAGGGCTGTAGCGCCTGCAGGACAAAAGGTTTTAACCGCCGATGAATTCTTTTTAATACACCCTCTGGTGTTTTGAGACAACCTTCCGGTCATATAAGCTCCGACCATGTCGCCATGGGCTGATATTGCACGTTCCATCACCGAGGCGACGGGAACGCAATTCCAAATCGAATTGCGCGTGCCGGTCGGCGGCGGCTGCATCAACTCGGCGTGGCGTATCGACGGCAACGGCCGCAGCTACTTTGTCAAGCTCAATGCCCCCGACAAAGCAAACATGTTCTCCGCGGAAGCGGACGGACTCGGAGAAATCGCGAAATCCGGTACCGTGCGCGTGCCGCGTCCGGTATGCCATGGCGTGAACTGCGACGGAAGCTGGCTGGTGCTGGAATACATCACGATGGTGCGCGGCGGCGACAGCGGCATGCGCACGCTCGGGCAGCAGCTTGCCGCGATGCACCGCGTAACAGGCAAGGCTTTCGGCTGGCGGCGCGACAACACCATAGGCGCTACACACCAGACCAACACCCCAAGCGGCGACTGGATGGCGTTCTGGCGCGAGCATCGTCTCGGCTGCCAGCTGCGGCTTGCGGCAGCGAAAGGATATCGAGGCCGCCTGCAACGAGACGGGGAAGCACTGCTGGAAAAACTCCCGGCGTTCTTTGACGCCTATCGGCCGCAACCGGCGCTGCTGCACGGCGATCTGTGGTCGGGAAACGTCGGCTTCGACGAAACCGGAAATCCGGTGATTTTTGATCCGGCAGTGTATTACGGCGACCGCGAAGCCGATTTGGCGATGACCGAGTTATTCGGCGGCTTTTCCGCCGACTTCTACGCCGCCTACCGCGAAGCATATGCGCTGGATGCCGGCTACGCCCGGCGCAAGACGTTCTACAACCTCTACCATGTGCTCAACCATCTCAATTTGTTCGGCGGCGGCTACCTCGGCCAGGCGGAGGACATGATGGCGCGGCTGCTGGCTGAGGTTTGAAAACCCAATAAAGAACCCCGCGGCTTGCCACGGGGTTCTTTATTGGTATTTTTATCTAGCGTAGGTCGGCAATCCTTTGCCGACCCAATAAGTGACGGCGGCATGCCCCCGGGACTCGTTAGCGGAACGCCCGTTCGCGGGAACGGGGGCCAGGCGCGCTGCCCGCAGGCGGCCGGCTTCGCCGGTAACGGGTCCGCGCGCCATGCCGCCCTACTGCCAACTCAGAAGGAATCGAACCTCCCGCGCTCACGCCCTCCCGTCCTCACATCACCGGTTTTTTGGGTGGCGGCGCGGTGGTGCCGCGCACCACCAGTTCCACCGGCAGTTGGCGCAGCGGAGCCACGTTTTTGCCCGCGAGCCGCGACAGCAGATGATGGGCGGCATAGGTGCCAAGCTCCGTGGTCGGGAAATGCATGGTGGTCAGCCCGGGCGTCATCAGCGACGCGATTTCCATGTCGTCGAAACCGGTGATCGATATCTGTTGCGGGATCGCGATGCCCCGTGCGTTGCATTCCGCGATCGCGCCGATTGCCAGCACGTCATTGCCGCAGATCACGGCGGTCGGCGACGCATGCCCGATCATCACTTCGCGCAGGCCTTCGCGTCCGGCGGACAGCGTGAACGGCTTTTCGACGATGCGCGCAGCCGGAAGCCGGGCGCCGCGCGCGGCGATCGCTTCGCGCACGCCGTCCCGCCTTTCCTTGGCGCGCTCGTTGTGGGCGGTAATGCCGGAAATCATCGCGAACTCACGGTGTCCGAGATCGAGCAGATAGTTGGCGAGCTGGATCGCCGCCGCGCGATTGTCGAAGCCGACACAGGGATGCCTGCCGCTCTCATCCAGCGCCCAGGTGAGCACGTACGGAATCTGGTGCGCCGCTATCATCTGGAACACGTCCGGTTGATGTGTGGTGCCGAGCAGCACCAGGCCGTCGATACCGCGCTCGATCAGCGCGCGCGTGACCCGCACCTCGACCTCGGAATCGAATTCGTGGGACGCCAGCAGCAGCATGTATCCGGCCTCGTCCAGCGTCTTCTGCAGTGCGTGTATGGTGTTGGCGAAAATCGCATTGTCGAGCGTCGGGATCACCGCGCCGATGGTATGGGTGCGCCGCGAGGCCAGCGCGCGCGCCGCGCCGTGCGCCACATAGCCCAGCGTCTGCACCGCCTGCCGGACACGGCTCAGGGTCAGGGGCTTCACCTTGTGCGGCAGTGTCAGCGCGCGCGACACCGTCGCGGTGGAAACCTTGGCCAGCCACGCCACGTCGCTCAGTTTGGCGGTCTTTTTAGGCGTGTTTTGCTTCACGGAATCATGGGGCGGGAATAAGCAAACGCGAGCCCAGCAACTCCATAAGCCGGCCGCAAACGGCCGGGCCTTCCCTTGCAATCAAAAAGCCGGCTGCAAGGCCGGCTTTTTGATCGGTACGCAAAACGTTACACGCCCTTGGCACTGAACTTTTTATACTTCTGCAGCAGGCGCCGGGGGGGCCTGAAGGCATCGCGGCGGAACGGGTCGCCCAGCTCCTGCGTGAGCATCATGTTGATGACCGTGGGCTTGTTGGATTTGACGGCACCGCGCAGCGCATCGCCGACCTCGTCGACATGCTCGACGGTGATGCCGTTGGCACCCATTGCTTCCGCCACGTCCGCGAAGTTCGGGTTCTTGAGGTTGGTACCGAGAAAACGGTTGCTGAAATAATCGATCTGGTTCTTCTTCTCCGCGCCCCACTGGCCGTTATTAAATACCACTGCGACCACCGGGATGTTCTCGCGCACGCAAGTCATCACCTCGTTGAGGCTCATGCCCCAGGCGCCGTCGCCGACATAGGCGATCGCGGGCCGGTCGGGGCGACCGACCTTGGCGCCGATCGCTGCGGGATAGGCGTAGCCGCAGTTGCCGAAGCTCATCGCGGCGAGGAATGAAGGCGCAGCTTCGAAATGCAGATAGCTGTTCGCTACCGAGCACACGTTGCCGATGTCGGTCGACACCATCGCGTTCGTGGGCATCGCCTTGGCCAGCGCAGCCAGCGCCTGGCGCGGGCCGATACGGCCTTTGGCATTGGGGGACGGCCAGCGGGCGAGTTCTTCCCGCCACGCCGTTTTTTCTTTCTGGATTTCGGCGAGCCGCGCCTTGTTCGGCGTCATTTTGCTCTGCGCCTTGAGCCGCGCGAGTAATTCGACCGCGGCCAGCCGCGCATCACCGCAAATGCCGATCGACACTTTTTTCACCAGCCCCAGCATGCGCGAATCGACGTCGACCTGGATGATCCTGGCGTTCTTCGGCCAGTAGTCGAGCCCGTGCTGCGGCAGCGTGCCGAAGGGTCCCAGGCGGCTGCCCAGCGCCAGCACCACGTCGGCGCGCGCAATCAGTTTCATCGCCGCTTTCGAGCCCTGATAGCCGAGCGGGCCGCAGGCGAGCGGATGGTTTGCCGGGAACGAATCGTTATGCAGATACGAGTTCACCACCGGTGCCGTCAGGTATTCGGCAAGCGCCGTGCATTCCCTGACGCCGTTCGCCATCACCACGCCGCCGCCGGAAAGGATGACCGGGAACTTCGCCTTGGCGAGCATGCGCGCCGCCGCATCGAGCGATTCCGGGCCGCCGGCGGAGCGCTCGAGGCGCTGCGGCTGGGGGATCTCGTAATCACCCTCGCCATAGAAATAATCGCGCGGGATGTTGACCTGCACCGGCCCGCGCTCGGCCATCGCAATGTCGAATGCGCGCGAGGTCAGTTCGGCCATGCGCAGCGGCGAATTGACATGCACCTGCCATTTGGTGATCTTGGAGAAAATCGGCATCTGCTCGGTTTCCTGGAAACCGCCCAGGCCCATGGTCAGGCTGCCCGACTCGGGGGTGATCGCCACCACCGGCGAATGCGCCCAGTAGGCAGCAGCGATGGCGGTCACGAAATTGGTGATGCCGGGGCCGTTCTGCGCAATGCACACCCCGTGCTTGCCGGTGACGCGCGAATAGCCGTCGGCCATATGCGCGGCGTTCTGCTCGTGGGCGACGGAGATGAAGCGGATGCCGGCAAGCGGAAACAGGTCGTGCGCATCCATGTAGGCGGAGCCGACGATGCCGAACGTGTCCTTGACGCCTTGCGCCACCAGCGTTTCGACGAACGCTTCACTGGGCGTCATGCGGACCTTGCCGCCTGCTGCGAGATTTTTTGCGAGATTTTTCGTGTCTGCCATCGTGTTCATGCGCTCCCCTCTTAGCCCTGAATGAAGTTTATGACGCGCGGAAGCGCCATTTTACCCGTAACTCTGCTCCCCCCGTCTTCAGCAACCGCAGGCCGTCTGCGGTTGCACGCCCAACCCGGTCCGATTATACGCGCCTCCGACCAAAATGCAAGCGCTTGCATAAAATATCATAACTATTTGTTTTATAATAGAAACCATTACAGTTCAACCTCAGCCTGTGCCGGGCGGCGCCTGCGACCACCGATCTGCTCGCAGGCCAGATCCGGTTGCACTTCACCTTGCCGCCGGGCGCGATGTCGCGTCCTCCCGGATCATGTCGGCCGCCTTCTCGGCGATCATCACCGCCGGAGCGTTGGTATTGCCCGACACCAGCGTCGGCATGATCGAGCAATCGACCACGCGCAACCCTGAAATCCCGTGCACGCGCAGGCGCTCATCGACCACCGCCATCAGGTCGGATCCCATTTTGCAGGTACCTGAGGGATGGAAAATCGTTGCGCCATGGTTGCGCGCGAACTCGAGCAGATCGTCGTCCTTTATTGCGTCGGGCCCGGGGCGGTATTCCTCGGCAATATAGTCCTTGAGCGCCGGCGCGGCGGCGAGCTTGCGCGCAAACTTGATGCCTTCGACCGCACAGCGGCAATCCGTCTCCGTCGATAGATAATTGGGTTTCATGGCCGGCGGATCGAGGGGGTCGCGCGACCTGACCATCACCGTGCCGCGCGATTCGGGACGCAACTGGCACACCGAGAACGTGCAGCCCGACCACTCGTGCGGCCTGGCCCCCGCCATGTCGGCCGACAGCGTCGCGAAATGAAACTGGATGTCGGGCGTCTTGGATTCCGGCAGCACGCGCGTGAACAATCCGCCCTGGTTGATGCCTATCGCCAGCGGCCCGCGTTTGAACAGCAGCCATTTGAGACCGATCTTCATCTTGCCCCACAGCGTGCGCAGATCGTCATTGGTGGTGATCGGTTTCGCGACCTTGTACATCACACGCAGCTGCAAGTGATCCTGCAGGTTTTCGCCGACGCCGGGCAGGTCTTTCACTACCGGAATGCCCATGGACTGCAGGAACGAAGCGCGACCGATGCCTGACAGCTGCAGCAATTGCGGGCTCTGCAACGCCCCGGCGGAAAGGATCACTTCCCGCGCCGCACGCACTTCGCGCCCCTCGCCGTGCTGCAGATATTTGACCCCCGCTGCGCGCACGGCGGGGCTCGCCCCGCCGGCGTTCAACCGCTCGAATACGATGCCGGTGGCGTGAGCCCCGGTCTCGACACGCAGATTGCTGCGCCGACGTGCAGGATGCAGATAGGCCGTCGCCGTCGAGCACCGCCTGCCGTTTCTGGTGGACAACTGATAGTAGCCAACACCCTCCTGGTTCGCCCCGTTGAAATCATCGTTGCGCGGCACGCCGATTTCGTTCGCTGCGCGGATGATCGCCTCCATCAGCTCGTGCTTCTCCTCGATGTCCGACGACCACAGCGGCCCGTCGCTGCCGTGATACCGGCTGGCGCCGCGGCTGTTGTGCTCGGACTTGATGAAATAGGGCAGCACGTCCTGCCACGCCCAGCCCTTGTTGCCGAGCGCTGCCCAGTGGTCGTAGTCTTCGGCCTGGCCGCGTATGTAGATCAGTCCGTTGATTGAAGAGGAACCGCCCAGGCCGCGGCCGCGCGGCCAGTAAACCTTGCGGTTATTCATTCCCGGGTCGGGCTCGGTATAGAAGCCCCAGTTATATACCGGGTGAAACATGGTCTTACCGTAACCGATCGGGATATGAATCCAGATGTAATCGTCCCTTGGCCCGGCCTCGAGCAGCAGCACTGAATGCCTGCCGTCTTCGGACAGGCGGTTGGCAAGCACGCAGCCCGCTGAGCCGGCACCGACAATTACATAGTCATAGGTCATGCGGTCCACTCGTGCTGACGCTTCACGAATTGCAGCGGGGGCGGCTGCGCCTGCAAATTTATGCCGAGCGGGTCCAGCCGTCCGGCACCGGGGGGGCTTTCTTTTTGTTTCACAGGGTTACAGGCATGTTCTTGCAAAAGAATCAAAAAATGGAACTTCAAGTTCCATAAATGCCGCAAAAAGTATTGCAAAAACCAGAAAGCTTGTCTAGCATATATTCACGATTGCCGAAGTACGGCACTCGGTCGAGCGCGCGGCCGGCAAATAATCGCAGCCTATAAAAACAGCAGCCGGGCGCCATTCCGGTAACAGGTTTTTTGCCCGCTAAAGGAGGACTCATGAGATCCAGACGGTTATTAACACGGTGGCTGGCCATCGCCGCCGGCCTGCTATTACTGGTCAGCGGCGGCGCGTACGCCCAGCAGTTCAAAGCGCGCATGCAGACCGCCGTGCCGACTTCCAGCATTTATTTCGAACTGCTCAAAAAGTTTGGCGACCGCATCGACAAGATGACCGGCGGACGCCTGAAAATCGAAGTGCTGCCCGACGGCGCCGTGGTGCCCGCGTTCGAAATTCTCGACGCGGTGGACAAGGGCATCGTCGAATCCGGTTACGCCTGGACCCACTACTGGTCCGGCAAGCATCCGGCAGCAGGCATCTTCAGCAATCCGATGGCAGGATCGGGGGCGGGTCTTGACCAGCTCTCGCATGTGGCCTGGCTCTTCGAGGGGGGCGGCTACGATCTCTACCGCAAATTCTATTCCGACATTCTCAAGGTCAACGTCGAGCCGCTGTTCGTGCAGCCGATGGGGCCCGATCCTCTGGGCTGGTTCAAGAACCCGATCAACAGCGTGGCCGACTTCAAGAAGTTGAAATACCGCTCGCCGCCCGGCATCACCGGCGAGATTTTCAAGGAAATGGGCATCTCCGCGGTGGCGTTGCCCGGCGGTGAAATTGTGCCTGCGGCCCAGCGTGGCGTGATCGACGCCGCCGAGTGGATCGGCCCGGCCGACGATCTGAACCTTGGATTGCATACGGTGTGGAAGAACTACTACCTGCAGGGGCTGCACCAGTCGACCGACATTGGAGAGGTGCTGTTCAATAAAACTTTCTGGAACAAGTTGCCCGCCGATATCCAGGAGATCGTGCGCACCGCCGCGATGGCGTCGATGACCGAAACTTACACTTACAATGTCTACCGTAACGCGCTTGCAGTGAAAAAGCTGCGCGAGGAGTTCAAGGTGACGATCCACGACACGCCGCGCGACTTCTTTCCCGAGTTCGTGCGTGCCACTACCGTGGTACTCGACCGCTATGCCGCCAAGGACCCGTTCTTCAAGCAGGTGCTTGATTCGCAGCGCAACTTCGCCAAGACGGTGGTGCCATACTGGACCAAGATCCTCGATCTTTACTCCAACCTTGGCAACGCAGCGCTGAAACCGGCAGCCGCGGCGCCGGTGCAGAAGAAGTAGCACGGAAAACGCTGGCGCAATCCGAAAAAAGGGCGCAGACCACCTGCGCCCTCTTTTTTCGGACGCCGCCGCGGCACACGACGCGAAAAGGAGGGAATCATGAAGAGCGCGCCCCAACCCCTGCTCACCGCAATCAAGGTGCTCGACAGCATCAGCATAGGGTCGGGCAAGCTTGTCGCCTGGCTGATCATCCCGATGGTGCTCGGCCTGGTCTATGAAGTCGTTGCACGCTATGCGTTCAACGCGCCCACCGAGTGGGCCTACGACATGACCTTTATGCTCTATGGCAGCTTCTTCATGCTGGGCGCCGCATTCACCCTGCAGCGCAAGGGCCATATACGCACCGACACCTTCTATGGCGCATGGTCGCCGCGCCGCCAGGGATGGGTCGACACCATCTGCTATCTGCTGTTCTTCTTTCCGGGCCTGATCGCCTTTCTGATTTTGACCTGGGATTTTTTCTGGGTCTCGTTTCAGCGCTCCGAGCGCATCGTCACCAGTCCGTGGATGCCGATCGTCTACCCGTTCAAGGCCGTAATGCCGATCGCCACCGCCCTGCTCCTGCTGCAGGGCGTATCCGAGTTTCTCAAGAGCGTTTACGCCGCGGCCAAGGGGGAATGGCTGTGAGCCCGGAACTCATCGGTTTTGTCTCGCTTGCCGTCCTGTTTGCCGCAATCTTCATCGGCTTCCCGATTGCTTTCACACTGATCGCGGTCGCGTTGATCTTCGGTTATATCGCGCTCGACAAGGTGGTGCTGC
>JAIESJ010000193.1 GCA_019746155.1 Burkholderiales bacterium | reverse complement strand
CTGGATGTCGTATTCCTCGCGTTCATCAGCTTTGCTCTCATCATCGAGGCTCTACGGTTGTGTTAACAGGCCCTAGGCACTATAAGGGAGCAGGCCGGTTTGTTCAACAGCGCTTTCAGTTTGGCGGCCGTCAGGTCACGGACCGAGGCAACAAACAGCCGCCGTTCTGGGAAAGCTCCGGCTGACCCACCCGCCCGAAGGTCATGCTCCCGAAACACCGATTATCAATGCTGCATCGAAGCGAAATAGCCACCGGCTATTTCGCTTCGTAGACGATCTGGCCCTCGACCAGCGTGTGGCGCACCCTGCCTTTGAGCTCAAAACCGAGAAAGGGCGTGTTTTTGCCCTGGCTCTTCAATGCGGCAGGCTCGACTTTCCAGTAGCGCTCGGGATCAAAGATGCAGATATCGGCGGTGCTGCCCGCCGACAGATGGCCGGCGTCGATACCGAGAATGCGCGCCGCATCCGAGGTGATTTTGGCGAGCGCAGCCGGCAAGGCGATGGCGCTTTCCTCCGCCCACTTCAGGGTGAGCGGCAGCAGCAGCTCGAGCCCGGTGGCGCCGACTTCGGCTTCGGCGAAAGGCAATTGCTTGACGTCCTCGTCGACGGGGGTGTGGTCCGAGCAAATCGCGTCGATCGTGCCGTCGGCGAGCGCCCGGCGCAGCGCGTCGCGGTCGCGTGCGCTCCTCAGCGGCGGCGTCAGATGACAGTTGGGATCGAAATAGCCGATGTCCATCTCGGACAGGTGTGCGTGATGGATGGCGATATCGCAGGTGACGGCGATGCCCAGGCGCTTCGCCTGGCGCACCATGTCGACACCCTCGGCGCTGGAGAGCCGGCACAGGTGAACTTTCGCCCCGGTCTCGCGCGCGAGCAGCAGAATGGTGGACAGCGCGGTGGTCTCCGCGCAAACCGGGATCGCCGGCAGGCCGAGCCGGGTCGCGACCTGCCCGTCGTGGGCGACGCCGTTGCGCGCCAGCGTCGCATCCTGCGGGCGCAGCCAGACGCTGAAGCCGAAGGTTGCCGCATATTGCAGCCCGCACAGCAGTACGTGGTTGTCGCTGAGGGCGGCATCGGCCTGCGAGAAGGCAACGCAGCCGGCATCGACGAGCTCCGCCATCTCGGTCAGCCGCTCGCCCTTGAGCGCCTGGGTCAACGCGCCGATCGGGTAAACGCGCGCCTGATTGAGGTTCTTGGCGCGGAACTTGAGCATTTCCACCAGCCCGGGCTCGTCCAGCGGCGGATCGGTGTCGGGCGGGCAGGCGAGGCTGGTGACGCCGCCGGCGATCGCCGCATCCATTTCCGATTCCAGCGTCGCCATGTACTCGAAACCGGGCTCGCGCAGCCGCGCGGCGAGATCGACCAGCCCGGGACATACGATCAGCCCCGAGGCGTCGATCACGCGGTTGGCGGTGAAGCCCTTGGGGGCCTCGCCGATCGCGACGATCCTGCCGGCGGCAATGAACAAATCCTTATGAGCGTCGATGCCGTTTTTAGGATCGATCAGCCGGCCGTTTTTGATATGTATCTTCATTTCAGATTCTTAGCCACGGAGAGCACAGAGGACACACAGCGAATCCTGTCCGGTTTCTGCTTTCGGGTTCTCGTTTTCTCTGTAGTCTCCGTGTCCAATGGACCTACCTTAAGTCATGCACGTCGCGAACTTCCTCCCCTTCAAGGGGAGGGTTGGGGTGGCGCGCCCGCACCATCGCCGCGTTTGTTGATCGCTCCCTCCCCTTCAAGGGGAGGGCTGGGGTGGGGATGGGTCAATAGTGCGGCGTTCGACCCCACCCTCACCCTCGCCCTCTCCCTCTCCCTGAGGGAGAGGGGACAGTCAGTGCCACGCTGGACATATTCTCCTGAGGTAGTGTCCATTGTTCTTGATCAGTTTCCCGCAAGGATGCTCATCACCGCCATGCGGATCGCGATGCCGAAGGTGACCTGCGGCAGGATCACCGATTGCCTGCCGTCGGCAACGCTGGAGTCGATTTCGACGCCGCGGTTCATCGGTCCCGGGTGCAGCACGATGGCGTCGGGTTTGGCCAGCGCCAGCTTGTCCTCGGTAAGCCCGTAGTATTTGTAAAACTCCTGCGCCGAGGGCAGCAGCGGGCCCTGCATGCGTTCGTTCTGCAGCCTCAGCATCATCACCACGTCGACGTCCTTCAGCCCCTTGCGCATTTCGTGATGGACATGCACGCCGAGGTTCTCGACATGGCTGGGCAGCAGGGTCTTGGGGCCGATGACGCGGATCTCCGGGCAGCCGAGGGTGGTCAAGGCATGGATCTGCGAGCGTGCGACACGCGAATGCAGGATGTCGCCGACGATCGCCACCCGCAGGCTGGAGAAATCCTTTTTGTAGTGGCGGATGGTGAACATGTCGAGCAGGCCCTGCGTCGGGTGCGAGTGACGGCCGTCCCCGGCGTTGATGACGTGGATATCGGGCGCTACGTGACGCGCGATCAGGTGCGGCGCGCCGCTCGCGGCGTGGCGCACGACGAACATGTCGGCCTGCATGGCGGAAAGATTCGCCACCGTATCGAGCACGCTCTCGCCTTTGGTCTGGGAGGAAACATTGATCGCGAGGTTGATCACGTCGGCGGACAGACGTTTGGCCGCGATCTCGAAAGTGGTGCGGGTGCGCGTGCTGGGTTCGAAGAACAGGTTGAATACCGCCTTGCCGCGCAGCAGCGGCACCTTTTTCACTTCACGCTGGGTGACGCCGACGAAGGATTTGGCGGTATCGAGGATTTGCCACAGGATTTCCGCCGGCAGTCCTTCGAGCGAGAGCAGGTGATGCAGTTCACCGTTTTTGTTGAGCTGCGGGTTGGCCGGATCAAGCCACATGCTCGTCCCCGCTCAACGCCAGGCTCAGGCGCCCGTCGCTGTCGCGTTTCAGTTCGATGCTCCGGCCGGGCGCAACGGTCACGGCCGCGCCCAGGAACCGGGCCGCGACCGGCAGTTCGCGCCCGCCGCGGTCGACCAGCGCCGCCAGCCTGATGCTCGCGGGGCGTCCGTAGTCGAACAGCTCGTTCATCGCGGCGCGTATGGTGCGCCCGGTGTAGAGCACGTCGTCGACCAGTATCAGGTGACGGCCCTCGACCTCGAACGGAATGTCGGAAGTCTTGACGTCGCGGTGCAGCCCTATTTTTTCATAGTCGTCGCGGTAGAACGACACGTCGAGCGTTCCAAGAGGAACTTTGAGATTCAGGTCACGGTGCAGGCGTTCGGCGAGCCAGACGCCGCCGGTATGGATGCCGATTAAGCCGGTCTCGGGCCCGACTTCGGGCCGCATCTGGTCGGTGAGCGCCTTGAGCAACTGCTCGGCGTCGGGTAGCGGGGTGCCCGGCATGGTTTCAAGTTTTTGGCTGGCGCATACGGTAACACATCTGGCGTCCGAGCTTAAGAGCCGTTTTTATTTTGTATGGACGCGAGGTAAGTCGCAAGGATTTCCCGCGCCGCGGCCTGGTCGAGCGCGGCCTTGAGCCTGGCGCCGCGCGCGCCGGCGTCGCGCAGCGCGGTCTCGGCCGCCCGCGAGGTGAGCCGCTCGTCCACCAGGCGGGTATGAATGCCGAAACGCCCCTCAAGGCGCTGCGCGAAGCGGCGGCACAGCCGGCTTGTTGCATGCTCGGTGTCGTCGGCGTGGGCCGGTAATCCGACCACCAGGCATGCCGGCCGCCATTCCTCGATCAAGGCGCCTATGGCGGCAAAACGCGAGCGGTTGTCGGAGGCGGTGATGGTGGTGAGCGGATGGGCGAGGCCGGTCTCGGTATCGCCGACCGCGACGCCGATACGCTTTTCGCCGAAGTCGAACGCCAAAACCGTGCCGGTTTTCGCGGAGTGTTGAGTTTTGAGTGCTGAGTTTTGAGTGGTTTTCGGGCCCCGGGGTTTTAACTCATCACTCATCACTTATCACTGGCGTCAAGCATGCCCTACCTGTTCGGACAGGCTGGCATAATCGATGCCGAGCAGGCTCATCGCCGCCGGCAATCTGGCTTCGGCCGGCAATCCGAAAATGACATCGGAGCTGGCCTGGACCGTAAGCCATGCATTTTGTGCAAGCTCATGCTCGAGCTGGCCCGGCGCCCACCCGGCGTAGCCCAGCGTGACCAGGAACTGTCGCGGGCCCTCGCCGCGTGCCACAGCTTCCAGGATGTCTTTTGAAGTCGTCAGTCCGATGTCGGTGCCCACCGCGAGCGTCGATTGCCACTGGCCCGGCGGCGTATGCAGCACGAAGCCGCGGTCGGTCTGCACCGGGCCGCCGAAATGCACCGGGGCCGACTCGAGGGCGCCGGGGTCGAAGGGGATGCCGATCTGCTCCAGCAGGCTGTGCAGATTCATTTCAACCGGCCGGTTCACCACCACGCCCAGCGCGCCCTGATCGTTGTGCTCGCAAATGAAAGTCAGGGTCCTGGCAAAATGAGGATCGACCATGTTGGGCATGGCGATGAGGAAGTGCCGGGTGAGGTCAACTTTTTGCATCGGGATGATATTGTAAAGCCGGGACACCCCCTTCACAATTGAAATAAATCCCCATACCTAACCCTATGACGCAATACGATTCTGCCCTCGTCTGGCTGCGCCGCGACCTGCGCGCCCATGACCACGCCGCGCTGTATACGGCGCTCAAGACGAGCCGCCGGGTATTTTGCGGTTTCGTATTCGACACCGAAATTCTCGATAAGCTCCCGGCCCGAAACGACCGCCGGGTGGAGTTCATCTGGCGCAGCATCGTCGAGCTCAGGCAAGTCCTTGAAGGCTTGGGCGGGGGGCTGATCGTGCGGCATGGCCGGGCATGCGACGAGATTCCGCGGCTGGCGGCGCAGTTGAAAGTCGAAGCCGTGTTTGCCAATCACGATTACGAACCGGCGATGGTTGCGCGCGACCGGCATGTCGAGCGGATGCTCAGGGAAAGCGGCACCGCATTCCTCACCTGCAAGGATCAGGTGATATTCGAGAAGGACGAAGTCCTGACCCGGAGCGGGAGGCCGTTCGCGGTTTTTACTCCCTACAAAAAAACCTGGCTCGGGAAACTCGAACCGTTTTTTCTCAGGCCCTACCCGGTGGAAAAATACCGCCAGCGGCTTGCCTGGCCGCCGGCCGCTACGCTGCCCACCCTGGCCGAGCTCGGGTTTGAGAAGACCAACCTGCTCGAACTCGGGTTGCCGCCCGGCATGTCGGGCGCGCGAAAACTGTTCGGTGAATTCAAGGCGCGTATGGCGCTGTACCACGAGCGTCGCGATTTCCCGGCGCTCGCAGGAACATCACGGCTTTCGGTGCATCTGCGCTTTGGCACGATATCGGTGCGCGAATTGGCGCGCGCGGCCTATATCGAGGCCGGTCGCGGCGCCCAGGCCTGGCTCAATGAACTGATTTGGCGCGATTTTTATTTCATGATCCTGCACCATTATCCGCAGGTCGTGACCCAGGCGTTCCGACCGGAGTACGGTGCGCTGCAATTCCCCAACGACAAGAAGCTGTTCGCGGCATGGTGCGGAGCGCGCACCGGCTATCCGCTCATCGACGCGGCGATGCGCCAGATCAACCAGACCGGCTACATGCACAATCGCCTGCGCATGGTGGCGGCTTCCTTCCTGGTGAAGGACCTGCACATCGACTGGCGCTGGGGCGAGCGTTATTTTGCCCGCCATCTCAATGATTTCGATCTCGCCGCCAACAACGGCGGCTGGCAGTGGGCAGCCTCGACCGGTTGCGATGCGCAGCCTTATTTCCGCATCTTCAACCCGGTCACCCAGTCGCAGAAGTTCGACCCACGGGGCGAATTCATCCGCAAATACGTGCCCGAACTGGCGGGTTGCGACGACAAATTCATCCATGCGCCCTGGCTGATGACGCTGGAACAACAGAAGAAAGCGGGCGTGACAATCGGCAAAGACTATCCTGCGCCGATTGTCGATCACGCCGCGGCACGCCGGCGTGCGCTCGCAATTTATCGGGGAGCGAAGAAAGGCTGAATGCGGCGCTATTTACGCCAGAATGCCGGGGTGAAAATCACGAATACCGTGAACAGCTCGAGCCGGCCGGCCAGCATGGCGGCCGAGAGCACCCAGGTCTGGAAATCGCTGAGCACCGCATAAGTCGTGGCCGGACCCACCTGATTGAGACCCGGACCGGTGTTGTTGATGCAGGCAATGACCGCCGACAGCGCGGTCACGAAATCGAGACCCGACGCCAACAGCAGAAAAGTCATCATGGTAACGCTTGCGCCATAGAGCGACATGAAGGCGAGCACCGCAAACACAATCCGATTCGGGATAACCTGCCCCGAAATTTTCACCGGCACCTGGGCTTGCGGGTGGATCAATTTCACCATTTCGCGCAAGCCCTGCAGGAACAGTAACTGCCCGCGGATCATCTTGATGCCGCCCCCGGTCGATCCGGAGCACGAGGCGAAGCAGCACAGAAACAGCATCCACAACGGGGCGAAGATCGGCCACTGATTGAAGTCGGTATTGGCGTAGCCGGTCGTGGTGGCGATGGAAACGGTGTTGAAGCCGGCATAGCGCAATGCGGTGAAAAAATCGGGGTAGACGCCGTTTGCCTGAAGGTAAACAGCCAGCATGACGCAGCTCGCCAGCGTAATCAGAATGAACACGCGTGCTTCCGCATCGTACTTGTAAGGAGCGGGGCTGCGCTGACGCCACACCAGGAAATGCGTGGCGAAATTCACGCCGGCGACAAGCATGAAAATGATGGACACGGCTTCGATGAGGGGTGAGTTAAAGTGGCCATAGCTCGCGTCGTAGGAAGAAAAGCCGCCGAGGCTCATGGTGGTGAAGCCGTGGACGACCGCGTCAAACAGGCTCATGCCGGCGGCCCAGTAGCTGAGGATGCAGGCCAGCGTGATGCCGGCGTACACCAGCCACAGTCCTTTGGCGGTTTCGGTGATGCGCGGCGTGAGCTTGGTGTCTTTCATCGGCCCCGGTGTTTCGGCCTTGAAGATTTGCCGGCCGCCTACGCCGAGCAGCGGCAGAATGGCCACCACCAGGACGATGATTCCCATGCCTCCCAGCCACTGCAGCAGGGCGCGCCAGAAGTTGATGGAAGGCGGCAGCTTGTCGAGATCGGAAAGTACGGTCGAGCCGGTCGTGGTGAGGCCGGCCATGCATTCGAAATAGGCGTCGGTGAAGGAAAGCTGCGGCATGTAGAACATGAGCGGCAGCGCGGCGAAAGCGGGCAGCACGGCCCATACCAGCGTTACCAGGAGGAAGCCGTCCCGGGTCTGCAGGTCGCGCCGGGAGCGGCGCGTCGCCGCCCATATCGCGCCCCCGCACAGCAGAGTGATCGCAAGCGCCTTGTCGTAGGCGCCGACCGCCGCATCGCCGTACCACAAGGCTACGCCCAGCGGCAGCAGCATGACCGTCCCGAAGACCATGATCACCAGGCTCAGGACGTTGAGAACGACCGCTACGCGCTGCATGCCGGGAGCGTGTCGGCGGTCGGCGGGAACGCGATCCCGATCCGCGGTTTCATCAGAAGAATCCCAGGTCGACCTGGAACAGCTTCTCGACTTTCGGCACCATGCGCTTGTTGACCACGAACACGATCACATGATCTCCGGATTCGATGATGGTGTCGTGGTGCGCGATGATCACCTGGTAGTCGTAGACCGGCCCGCCATCGCCGTTCTGCGGCGCGGCGCGCTCGTGACGGCGCACGATGGCGCCTATGGTCGTGCCTTTCGGCAGATCGATTTCCTCGACACGCCGGCCGACCACTCTGGAGGACTTGGCATCGCCGTGAGCGACGAGTTCGAGCGATTCGGCCGCGCCGCGCCGCAGCGAATGCACGGCCGCGCAATCGCCGCGCCGCACATGCGCCAGCAGCGTGCCGATCGTCGCCTGCGCCGGCGATATCGCGATATCGATCTGACCGCTCTGCACCAGGTTCACATAGGAGCCGCGATTGATGAGAGCAATCACCTTGTGCGTCCCCATGCGCTTGGCGAGCAGCGAGGACATGATGTTGTTCTCGTCATCATTGGTGAGCGCGCAGTAGACGTCCATCTCGCTGATGTTCTCGGTCTCAAGTAACTCTTCGTCGGTGACGTCGCCGGTGAGCACCAGCGTGTTGTCGAGCTCGGCGGCGAGGCGCTCGGCCCCCGTTTTGCTGTATTCAATGACTTTTACCTGGTAATCGTTTTCCAGGGCTTTGGCGAGCCTGCGCCCGATGTTGCCGCCGCCGCCGATCATCACGCGCCTGACCGGCTTGTCCATGCGCCGCAGCTCGCGCATTACACCGCGGATGTTTTCGGTTGCGGCGATGAAGAACACCTCGTCGCCGGCCTCGATCACCGTGTTGCCCTCGGGAATGATGGGGCTGTCCTGCCGGAAGATGGCCGCCACCCGCGTGTCGATCTGCGGCATGTGAGTGCGCAGGTATTGCAGCTCGCGCCCGACCAGCGGCCCGCCATGGAACGCGCGCACCGCGACCAGACTCACCTTGCCGTCGGCAAATTCGAGCACCTGCAGGGATTCCGGAAACTCGATCAGCTTGACGATGTAATCGGTCAGCACCTGCTCCGGGCAGATCGAAAGGTCGACCGCGAAGTTTTCAGCCGAAAAAATCTCCGGATGCGACAGATAATCGGCGGAGCGTATGCGGGCAATCTTGGTCGGGATGTTGAACATGGTCGCCGCGAGCTTGCAGGCGACCATGTTGGTTTCATCGCTCTGGGTCACGGCGAGGATCATGTCGGCGTCCCGTGCGCCGGCCTGCTCGAGGACCGCCGGATGGGCCGCATTGCCCGTCACGGTACGCAGGTCGAGACGGTCTTGCAGCTTTCTGAGTCGTGCCGGGTCAATGTCGATGACGGTGATGTCGTTGGCCTCGGATACCAGGCTTTCGGCTACCGAGGAGCCAACCTGTCCTGCGCCCAGAATGACTATTTTCAAGCCGGTATCCCTGCAAAAACCGCGATTCTATTCCGCTTGCATGCCCGAGGCCAGAGCCGCACACAGCCGCTCTTTCCACGGCAAGAACGGTTTCGGGCCGCCGCCGGGCGTGTCCGGAGCCGCGGCATGTGGCATAATTTTACCACGATGGCAAACGCCAAGTCTTTGACCCGTATATACTTTCCCGGGGAAATCCCCGCCCATGGCGAATGCGAGCTGGCACCCGGTCAGGCGCATCATGTGGCGCGCGTGCTGCGCCTGGAAGCCGGGGATGAGGTGATTCTGTTCGACGGTCGCGGTGTCGAGCACCGCGCGGTGATCGCGCGCGTTGCCAAATCCGGCGTCACGCTCAACGTCGGGGAGGCGCGCGCTGTTGACCGCGAATCGCCGCTCTCCGTCATGCTGGCGCAGGGCATGTCGAGCGGCGAGCGCATGGACTATACGGTGCAGAAGGCGGTCGAGCTGGGTGCTGCGGGTATTCGGCCGCTGGCGACCGGCCGCAGCGTGGTGCGCCTCGACGCCGAGCGCGCACGAAAACGCGTTGCTCACTGGCAGACCGTCGTGAGCGCAGCCTGCGAGCAATGCGGGCGTAACCGGGTGCCGCAGGTGCTGCCGGTAATGGGTTTCGCCGACTGGCTGGCGCACGAGTCCGGGCACGGGGCGACGACGCTGCGCCTGCTGCTGTCCGCCGCGGCACCGACAACCCTGCATGATTTGCCGCGGCCACCCGGCATGGTGACCTTGCTCGTCGGTCCCGAGGGCGGGCTGTCCCCGCAGGAGCAGCAGGACGCGCAGGCTGCGGGCTTCACGCCGGTCAGGCTCGGTCCGCGCGTGCTGCGCACCGAAACGGCGGCGATTGCGGCGTTGAGCGCGATGCAGACGCTGTGGGGGGATTTCTAGGGCCTGTTAACACTATCTGATATAATGCGGCCATGGAACTGACCGCAACCCAATACCAGCAGATCGAGCCTTA
>JAIESJ010000278.1 GCA_019746155.1 Burkholderiales bacterium | reverse complement strand
CGAGGAATTCCGCTGGGAGAACATAGAGAAAAAAATCAGGGCCAACCCGTTCGCGCGCGATGTGAAGGACAAGCCGCGCGTGCTGACCCTGACGCAGAGCACCTACGATGGGATTCTCTACAACGTCGATACCTTGAAAGAAATGCTCGACGGCAAAATCGACACGCTGCATTTCGACGAAGCCTGGCTGCCGCACGCCACGTTTCACAAGTTCTACCAGGGCATGCATGCCGTCGGCCGCGACCGCCCGCGCTGCAAGGAATCGATGGTGTTCTCCACCCAGTCCACCCACAAGCTGCTCGCCGGCCTGTCGCAGGCGTCGCAGATCCTGGTGCAGGAGAGCGAAACGCGCAAACTCGACCAGAATACGTTCAACGAGGCCTATCTCATGCATACCTCGACCAGCCCGCAGTACGCAATCATCGCGTCGTGCGACGTGGCGGCGGCGATGATGGAGCCGCCGGGCGGCAAGGCGCTGGTCGAGGAGTCGATACTGGAGGCGCTCGATTTCCGGCGCGCGATGCGCAAGGTCGATACCGAATTCGGCAAGGACTGGTGGTTCAAGGTCTGGGGGCCGGAACGGCTGGCCGCCGAAGGCATAGGCAACCGCGACGACTGGATGCTGCGCGCCAACGAACGCTGGCACGGCTTCGGCAATCTTGCGCCCGGCTTCAACATGCTCGATCCGATCAAGGCGACGGTGATTACCCCCGGTCTCGACGTCACCGGGCGCTTTGCCAAGACCGGCATCCCGGCGGCTGTCGTCACCAAATACCTCGCCGAACACGGCATCATCGTCGAGAAAACCGGGCTTTATTCGTTCTTCATCATGTTCACCATCGGCATCACCAAGGGACGCTGGAACACCATGGTGACCGAGCTGCAGCAGTTCAAGGACGATTACGACAACAACCGGCCGTTGTGGCGCGTGCTGCCGGAATTCCTGAACAAGCACCCGCAATACGAGAAAATCGGGCTGCACGACCTGTGCGATCAGATCCACGGCGTCTACAAGGTGAACGACGTGGCGCGGCTCACCACCGAGATGTATCTCTCGGACATGCAACCCGCCATGAAACCCGCGGACGCCTGGGCGCGGATGGCACACCGCGAAATCGACCGCATCGAGATCGACCGGCTTGAAGGCCGGATTACCGGCGTGCTGCTCACGCCTTATCCGCCCGGCATCCCGCTGCTCATTCCCGGGGAACGGTTCAATCCGACTATCGTTCGCTACCTGCAGTTTGCGCGCAGCTTCAATCAGCAGTTTCCCGGTTTCGAGACCGATATCCACGGACTGGCGGTGGAGAAGGACAACGGCGGGCGGCGCTACTTCGTGGACTGCGTAGCGCAGCATTAGGAGCGAACGCGGTCATAGACCGAGAAGTGGTAGGCATGGCGATGCCGGTCATCGGCAGGATATGACAGAGACGAGGTTTCGCGCCATTCCTGCAGATCGAATTCCGGCATGAAGGTGTCCCCGGCCGGCTCGGCGTCGACCGTCGTCAGGTAAATGCGGTCGGCAAGGGGGAGCGCCGATTTATACAGTTCGCCGCCGCCGATCACGAAGATCTCTTGATCGCCACCGCAGAGCGCAATCGCCTCCTTGAGGCAATGCGCGACCATCGCGCCGGAGACCTGATAGCCGGGTTGACGCGTGACGATCACCGTCGTGCGCCCCGGCAGCAGGCGATTGATTGATTCGAAAGTCTTTCGCCCCATGATGATGTGGTGGCCCATGGTCACGGTTTTGAAGAGCCTGAGTTCGTTCGGAAGATGCCAGGGGATGGCGTTGTCGGCGCCGATGACACGGTTTTTTGCCATGGCGACGATGACGGAAACGCGGGGCTTGCCTCCCTTGGCCGGCGACATGGGCGTTCGGTGTGGCTCTCGGCTTTGTTTCAGCGTTTGCTGCGGGTGAGCCGCTTGACCACGCGCCGCCCTTCCGGCGTGATCTCGAAATAGACCACGCAGCTTGCTTTTGATCCGGACGGGAGGGGGACGGTGACAAAGGTTTCGTACATGTCGCGGCAGATAACAACCCCCGGGCCGCCGAGCTGGGCCTGTCCCACATGCTGCACAATGGCGTCGGCTATGCGCTGTGCGTCTTCCGGGGTTGCCCCCAGCAGGTCGGGGATGCGGTTGCGCAGGTAGATTGACATCTCGACAGTATTGGCTTCAGCCGCCATGTGGTGACCTCCTGTGCATGCGGTGGTTCCTCACGGGCAGAGTTTATGCGTGGTCTGGCCTGTGCGTTAAATTCAGAAGCCGGCTTGCGGGATTGTAATCATACCGCTACCGGCGCCTTGATCGCGGGATGCGGATCGTAGCCCTCGAGCACGAAGTCTTCGTACTTGAAATCGAATATGCTTTTCACTGCCGGATTGAGCTTCATTACCGGCAGCCTGCGTGGTGTGCGCGACAACTGCTCGCGTGCCTGATCGAGATGGTTCAGATAAAGGTGGATATCGCCGAAGGTGTGCACGAAGTCGCCGAGCTTGAGCCCGCACACCTGTGCCATCATCATGGTCAGCAGCGAATACGACGCGATATTGAACGGCACGCCCAGAAACAGGTCGGCGCTCCTCTGGTAGAGCTGGCACGACAGCCGCCCCTCGGCCACATAGAACTGGAAGAAGGCATGACATGGCATCAGCGCCATCTTGTCGAGATCGGCCACGTTCCATGCCGATACGAGCATGCGCCGCGAGTCGGGGTTTTCCCTGAGTTGTTCGATCACCTGACTGATCTGGTCGATATGCCGGCCGTCGGCCGCGGGCCAGCAGCGCCACTGATAGCCGTAGACCGGCCCCAGTTCGCCGTTGGCGTCCGCCCACTCGTTCCAGATCGTGACGCCGTGGTCTTTCAGGTACCGGATATTGGTTTCACCCTTCAGAAACCACAGCAGTTCGTGAATGATCGACTTGAGATGGACTTTTTTGGTGGTCAGCAACGGGAAGCCGGCATTGAGATCGAAGCGCAACTGCGCGCCGAAAACGCTGAGCGTGCCGGTACCGGTGCGGTCGCTTTTGCGCGCACCGTGTTCCAGCACATGCCGCATCAAATCAAGATATTGTCGCATTGCAACTCAGGACCGGGAGTCACGACACTACACATCCGGAATTTTAATCGATTTTGGTGCGGAAGGGCCGAAAAGTCCGAGGATAATGAAACGCGCGCCGCGCGTTCGCACTCTGGGGCGGAACGCGGCCCTTTTTTTGATGCGGCAGTGCGGTTGGTTATAATCCGCGTTTTGCGCGTCGTTGATATTTGAGGATGATTGATGCTGGCCAGGCTTGAACAGAACGCGGGACTGCTGTCGGAGGCGGACCTGAAGCGCGCGTCGCATGCGCTGCTGATACTGCCGAAATCCGAAAATCTCGAGGTCCTGCCGCGCGCGCCGTTTCTGGGCACGCTGGGCGCCGCACTCAAGCGCCGCGGCAAGAAAGCCGTGGATCTCGCGAAAACGCCGCTCGGCGTCGATTTGTCCGGCGGCGCCCTTGCGGTGTGGCTGATGCTCGATACCGCGCAGTCTGCGTTCGAACAGCAGACCGTCCTGCGCAAGGGTTTACAGTTATTGCTGGCTGAAAAGCCCGCCGAGCTGGTCATCGGTGTTTTCGGCAATGCGGAGCAGCGCCGCCGCGCCGCGGAACTTGCCGCCTATGCGGCATGGGTCAACGGCGTGCAGCTGCCTCAGCGCAAGAAAAAGCAGGAAGACAAGCCGCTGCGGCGGATCAAGCTGCATGGCCACCGCGCGGCAGACGGCTTTGCTCCGCTGCGGGCGCAAGCCGGCGGCAACACTTTGTGCCGCGAACTGACGGTATTGCCTCCCAACGAATTGACGCCTGGCGCTTACCGCGAGCGCCTCAGGAAGCTCGCCAGGGAGCATGGCTGGGAGCGCGATGAATACGACCTCGGCAAGCTGCGCAAGATGGGTGCGGGCGCATTCGTCGCCGTGGCACAGGGCAGCGCCGAGGACGATGCCGCCATTGTGCGTCTGCGCTATCGCGGCAAAAAAGCGAAAAAAAACATAGCATTGGTGGGGAAAGGCATCTGCTTCGATACCGGCGGGCACAATCTGAAGACCGCGCGCCACATGCACGGCATGCACGAGGACATGAACGGCTCGGCCGTCGCGCTGGGCATCCTGCTCGCGGCCACCGCAGCGCGGCTTCCGGTCACGATCGACTGCTGGATGGCGATTGCTCAAAACCACCTGAGCCCCAGGGCCTACAAGCAGAACGACGTGGTGACGGCGTTGAACGGCACCACCATCGAGGTCGTTCATACCGACGCCGAAGGACGCATGGTGCTCGCGGACACGCTGACGCTCGCCGCGCGCGCGAAGCCCGATCTGATCGTCGATTTCGCCACGCTCACCGGCAGCATGCACGTCGCGCTCGGCGACCGCTACAGCGGCATTTTTGCCACCAGCGATGAACTGGCGCACAAGGCGGTGGCCGCCGGCGTGGCTTCGGGCGAGCGCGTGTGCGTATTTCCGATGGACGAGGACTACGACGCCGCGCTCGACAGCGCTATCGCCGACGTCAAGCAGTGCACCCTGGAAGGCGAAGCCGACCACATTCTCGCTGCGCGCTTCCTCAAGCGCTTCACCGATGACCGGCCATGGATCCACATGGATCTTTCCGGATCGAGCTGCAAGGGCGGCCTGGGTGCGGTGGCGAGCGACGTGACCGGCTTCGGCGTGGGCTGGGGCATCGAGTTATTGAGGACGGTGCTGGGCCAGGCGCATTGAACGCGCCGCAACGTCCGGCAGGCAAGGGTAACAGGTTCCGTTGATCCCTTTGTCCTTACGCGCTGGCGCGCGAATTGCCGGGGGCGGCCCCGGGCGCCGGTGACTTTCTTTGCTCCCCCAAAGAAAGTCACCAAAGAAAGGGGATCCCCGGTTCGCCGCCGCTACCTCGTGAACTCGTAGCGGTCCCCTGTGCTGCTCGACCAGCCCGGCGGCCTGCGCAACTCGCGCACCGTCCGCGCTGCTGCATATTGATCGGGCGTGATATCTCGGCGGGACTGGCTAAGTACACGAAGCTCGCCCAGTGCTCGACCGAAACCCCGGGCTGGTCTGCGCTGCTCGGCGACTCTCAGGGGCCCCAAACACAACGGCGGCTGCCGGCCAGAAGAAGACGGTCGAGTATTTCCTTCATAGCGATCACTCGGTCACGTTATTGGCCAGCTGAGGCCAGCCCGAGGATTAGCCGGACCTGATCGAGCAGCCGAGGTGGGCCGGCAGGCAGTGTTCCGCGTGGCTGTCGAGGCTGATGGGTGTAGCCCATTTCGCCATCCGAAAGACAAGTTCTAATAATGTCTTTCCCGACATAACGTGTTGATCGGGTTGAAAGTGTACAGCTTGCAGCGCAAAATGCCGCCTTATAAAAGACGGCTTTTTGGCCGTCCACTTGAAAGTTAGCGCTCATGACAAAGGGGTCACATCTTGTAACAAAGGGGTCATTGTAACAAAGGGGTCACATCTTGTAATATGACACTCACGGCTCGCAACAAAGCGATGGCGCAGACCTATCTGGAACATGGCTATGCGCTTACCAAGATCGGCCGCGAGGCAGGTTTGCACTATGCCACGGTAAGTCGCATTATTAAGGCGATGGAGCATACATCACATAATACAAGATGTGACCCTTATATCTCATGGGGGCTAGGTTGCCGACGCCTGTGCACCGCGCGCCCGCCGGCAACCCGTAACCGACTGCCCCCGATACCTGCCTGCCATGCTGATCACCGATCCGCTGTTTTACCTCGTCGCCATCCCGGTAGTTCTGCTGGTGGGCATCTCCAAGACCGGCATTCCGGGGCTGTTCGGCGGCATGGCCGTGCCGGTGCTCGCGCTCGTCATCTCTCCGGTCCAGGCGGCGGCGGTCATGCTGCCGGTGCTGTGCGTGACCGACTTGTTCGGCCTGAGAGCGTTCCGCGGCGTATACGACCGCCGCAACCTGCCCATCATCATCACCGGACTGCTGATCGGCGTGACGCTGGGTGCCCTGACGTTCAGGCTGGTGAATGAAAATGTGCTGCGCCTTCTGGTGGGGAGCATCGCCGTCGTGTTTGCGCTGAACAATCTTTTCGGCTGGGCCCGCCACCGGCCCACGTCATCCGCCTCATGGCCGCGCGGCGTATTGTGGTCGGGGCTTTCAGGCTACACGAGCTTTCTCACCCATTCGGGCAATGCGCCGCTGATGGCGTATCTTCTTCCGCAACGTCTCGAAAAGCGGGTCTACGTCGGCACCACCGTCTGGTACTTCTTTGTGTCCAACTACGCGAAAATCATTCCCTACGGCTTTCTCGGTCAACTGGACGGAACCAACCTTCTGACCGCGCTCGTGCTCCTGCCGCTGATTCCGGTCGGTGTCAGGCTCGGTGTCATTATCCAGGGCAAGCTGAACGAACGCGTTTTTTACCAGATCAGCTATTGGAGCCTGCTCGGCATCGGCGTCAAGCTGCTGTACGACGGCATTTCACGTCTGTAGCCGCGTGATGCGGCCGCTCCTCAGCCGCGCTTTTTGTCCCACACGTAGCGCACGAAGCGCTGCCAGCGGTTCTGCGGCTGCCCGAGCTTGTTGTGCGTCTTGGCGAATTTCCGGTCGCGCTCGGCGCTGCGCTTTACCAACTCGTGCAGCTCGCGCATGGTCATGCCGCCAGGGCCTGTCAGTCTGTCCGGATCAGGTTTGTCAGCCATGCGCGGTCCATTTGCCGAAGGGCAATATGTTAAACTCCGGCCTTGATTTTAGACCAGAAACTGGCTTATGTCCGGCAGCACCCTAGGCAGGCTTTTTTGCGTGACGTCGTTCGGCGAGTCCCACGGCCCGGCGATCGGCTGCGTGGTCGACGGCTGCCCGCCGGGCATGGCGCTCACTGAAGCCGACATCCAGGCCGAGCTCGACCGCCGCAAGCCGGGAACCTCGCGCCATGTCACGCAGCGGCGCGAGGAAGACAAAGTCGAGATCCTCTCCGGCGTGTTCGAAGGCGTCACCACCGGCACGCCGATTGCGCTCTTGATCCGCAACATCGATGCGCGCAGCAAGGACTACTCCAAGATCAAGGACGCGTTCCGCCCGGGGCACGCCGACTATACCTACTGGCAGAAATACGGCATTCGCGACTATCGCGGCGGCGGGCGCCAGTCGGCGCGCGAGACCGCGGTGCGCGTTGCGGCGGGGGCGGTGGCCAAGAAGTGGCTGCATGAAAAATACGGTGTCGTGATCCGCGGTTATCTGTCGCAACTGGGGCCGATCGAGGTTCCGTTCAAGTCGTGGGATGCGGTCAATGCCAACCCGTTCTTCGTCGCGGACGCAGGCTTTGTGCCGCAGCTCGAAGAGTTCATGGATGAATTGCGTAAATCCGGCGACTCGGTGGGCGCGAGGATTACCACCATCGCCTGCGGCGTGCCGGTGGGCTGGGGCGAGCCGGTCTATGACAAGCTCGATGCCGATCTTGCTTACAACATGATGAGCATCAACGCGGTGAAAGGCGTGGAAATCGGCGCCGGCTTCGCAGCGGTTACGCAGAAAGGCACCGAGCACTCCGACGAGATAACGCCGCAGGGGTTTGTCACGAATAATGCCGGCGGCATCCTCGGCGGCATCTCGACCGGTCAGGACATCGTGGTCAACGTCGCGGTGAAACCGACGTCGAGCATACGCCTGGCGCGCCATACCATCGACAAGCGGGGCAAGCCGACGCTGATCGAGACCCACGGCCGGCATGACCCGTGCGTCGGCATCCGCGCGACACCGATCTGCGAGGCGATGATGGCGCTGACGCTGATCGACCATGCGCTGCGCCACCGCGCGCAGAACGCCGACGTCGTGACCGGAACGCCGCGGATTCCGGCGGCCGCGCCGCAGTCGGTGATCGAAAAGCTCAAGAGCGCTGCCGCCACCGAAAACCCCGATCCCGACGAGGCGTGACATGAGCGAGGCCGTACCCATTTACCAACTGAGGATCGCGCTTCCTTACATCGAACCCCTCATCTGGCGGCGGCTGGAGGTTCCCGGCGATATGACCTTCGCGGCGCTTCACCAGGCGATCCAGAAAGTCATGGGCTGGGAGGATTACCACCTCTGGACGTTTTACATCGACAAGACCGAAGTGGGGCCGCCCCAGCCCGCAGGATTTGACTTTCCCGGCTCGCCGCGCCCGCTGTCGGCCGCGCGCACTACGCTGGATGAAATGCTGTCCGGACGGCGCATCAAGTTCCGCTACATCTACGACATGGGTGACGACTGGCTGCACGAAATCAAGGTCGAGAAGATCCTCGCGCCCGAACCGGATGTGCAGTACCCGCGTTGCACCGGCGGGGCGCGCGCCTGCCCGCCGGAGGATTGCGGCGGGTTTCCCGGCTATCAGAATTTTCTGGAAGCCATGGCGAACCCAAAGCATCCCGAGCATGAAGAGATGCTGGAATGGATCGGCGGCGAGTGGGATCCGGAGGCCTTCGATCCCGACGCCGTAAACGCCGCCTTGAAGCCTCGCAAACGCAAGTCCGGCAAGACCGCCAAGCGGAAGTAGCGCACCATGGCGCGCCAGAAGAAAGTCCGGAACACCGCGCAGACCGCAGAGTACCGGCACCGGGAAGAAACCCCGGCGCGGCCCGATGTCGGCACCCAGCCGCAGTTCAAGAAGCGCGCCACGCCTAGGACCTACCGCTACGATTCCTCGCTCTCACCGACGCTTGACTGGGATGACGGCAACGTTGCCCGCGAACAGGGCGAGGCGCTGATCGCCGAGATCGAGCGCCGAATAGCCGCGCTGAGAGCGCGCATGGTTAAACTCCCCTCGCCCCTTGGGAGAACTGCAAAATCCCCCTCTCCCCCGGGGAGAGGGGATAGGGGTGAGGGTGAATTACTGTCCGAGTTACAGGCCGAACTGCAAGCCGCCGAAGAAGCGCTGAAAAAGCTCAAGGCACTGTCCAAGCCGTTCCTGAATTGGGCGGGCAAAGCCGAACGCCTGTCGTTCGACGTGCCGACGCTGCCGCTGTTCGTCCACGAGCGGCTGTCCACGCGCGCCATCCTCGAAACCCTGAAGGGGCACCGGCGCGATAAACAGCTTGATTTATTTGATCTTTTTTCTGACCCCCAGCGGCCGATCCATGACCAAGTGCTGCGCGCCTACGAATACCAGGACAAGTGGGTGAACCGCATGATCCTCGGCGACTCGCTGGTGGTAATGAACTCGCTGCTGCATTACGAATCGCTCGGCGGGCAGGTGCAGATGATCTACATGGACCCGCCGTACGGCGTGAAATTCGGTTCTAACTTCCAGCCGTTCGTGAGGAAGCGCGACGTGAACCACGGCGACGATGACGACATGACGCGCGAGCCGGAGACGGTGCAGGCTTACCGCGACACATGGGAGCTTGGCCTGCATTCGTATCTGACTTATTTGCGTGATCGTTTGCTGCTGTCGCGTGAACTGCTTGCGCCGTCGGGTTCGATCTTCGTGCAGATTTCGGATGAGAACCTGCATCACGTGCGGGAGGTGATGGATGAGGTTTTTGGAGCTGAGAATTTTGTTGCGGTAATTGCGTTTTCAAAAACTACGGGTTTTTCAGGTAAAACGATTTCTTCGGTAGCTGACTACATTATCTGGTATGCAAAAAGTGTTGATCGATTGAAGTATCGTCAACTGTTCCGCAAGAAAGAGCCTGGCGACGAGGGCGCCACAAAGTACAGGCCTGTAGAAACCATTGATGCAGTACCTGAGGGGGTGTTTGACCCGGCGCGCCTTGCGACGTCAGATCAGCTGACGTCGCAAG
>JAIESJ010000221.1 GCA_019746155.1 Burkholderiales bacterium | reverse complement strand
TGCTGCTGGTGGCCGTGTTTTTCGTTCTCATCAATTTTGCAATCGACCTGTTGTACGGTTTTCTCGATCCCCGAATCCGCTATCGCTGATGAGCAACACCACCGCAGCCACAATAACCTACAGGGTTCCCAAGCGCCGCCATCCGGTACTGCTGTTCGTGACACAGCAGCCGCTCGGCGCCGCGGGGCTCGCATTCATCGTCCTGATGGCCTTTGCCGCGGTGTTCGCGCCGTGGGTCGCGCCTTATGACCCGCTGGCGGTCGATTACACCGCGATGCTCGCCCCCCCGTCGTGGGAACATTGGGTCGGCACCGATTCGTTCGGTCGCGACGTGCTGTCACGCATCATCTACGGTGCACGCACCGCGCTGGCGGTCGGGTTTCTCGCGTCCTTCGTCGGCTCGACCCTCGGCGCCATCGTCGGCGTGGTATCCGCCTATTTCGGGGGCAAGATCGACATGCTCATCCAGCGCATCATGGACGTGCTGCTGTCGTTTCCAATCATCGTGCTTGCCATCACCGTGGTGGCGGTCCTCGGAAAAAATATCATTCTTGGCATCGACATCAATCTGATTATCGCGATCGGTTTGCCGATGGTGCCGAAGGTGGCGCGGGTGGTGCGCTCCTCGGCGCTGGCGATCCGCGAACTGCCGTATGTCGACGCCGCCCGCACGGCGGGCTTCTCGCACACGCGCATCATTTTCCGCCATATCGTGCCCAACGTGGTGGCGCCATACCTCATCATGCTGACCGCCTTCGTGGCGCAGGCGATCCTGGCGGAGGCTTCGCTGTCGTTCCTGGGACTCGGCGTTACCGAGCCGACGCCGTCATGGGGCCTGATGCTGTCCGGCGCGGCGGCGGATTTCTATCAGCAGGCGCCGTGGATGATCGTGTTTCCGGGCGTGGCAATCAGCCTTGCGGTGTTTGCCTTCAACCTGTTCGGCGATTCGCTGCGCGACTGGCTGGACCCGAAAATCAAGCTTTAGCAGCCTGCCGGACTTTGATGGTCCGGCAGGCTGCTAAAAGCAAAACCGCCCCACTTCTTGTGAGTAACGTTTAATTCCACGGTCGTTTCACCTCGGGCAACACGCAGGGATGACGTTGCGGCAGGTTGTTGATGGCGCTTTCGCATTTGTCGGCGCTGCGAACCTCCTCAAGGGACATCCTGACCGGTTTTACCATGGGCAGGCCCGCCGCAAAGGGTTCGAGTTTGATTTTCATGAGAGGGACAAATGAAGGCCTGGCCTGGAAACGCCGCGTTCGTGAAGCTCCTGCGGGTGCGGTCGGCTTCCGGCTGAAGCGGACCGGCTGCCGGGCTAGATTTTACCCATCTTCCTGACGACGGCCGCCATGCGTTTGTAGTCGGCGTCAAAAAACTGCCTGAACTCCGGGGCGTCGCGATAATCGGGTACGACTTGAACCTTTTCCAGAGCCTGCTTGAACAGCGGGTCGGAAGCCACCTTGCGGATCAACTCGCGCAGCTTGCCGGATTGGACATGGGGATATACGGCGGCCGGCCCGCTCGCCGTGATCTGCGCGTGGCCGCCCAGCACTTGCGTGATGGCCGGACCGCCGCCCGTGGTCGGCAGGCGCATCTTGAGCCCTGCGGCATCCATGAACATCGCCATCGGCGTGTGGGTGATGCCGTACGGACCCGAGGACGAGAAAACTTTTTCGATGACGAGATAGAGGTTCGGTGTCGTAACCAGAAGGTTGTAGCCGTCGGCCGGCTGATTGGCGACATAGGCGGTGCCGACCGCTGCGGTGCCGCCGGGCCTGTTGATCACCGGCGCCGGCTGATTGACGAGTTTTTCGATCACCGCCGACAACGGCTGGGCGTGGATCTGATTCATCCCGCCAGGCGGATTCGGTACGATAATGTTGATCGCGCGCGAAGGATAATCCTGGGCATGGCCGCCAATTGCGGCAAAACCCAAAACGACAGCAGGCAACAAGCGTTTCATCATATTTTCTCCTCCGTACAATCCATTCCAGCAGCTGCAGCTTGTCGAGGCGAGGGTATTCATGTCGATGCCCGCCAAGTTCCGCAAGAAGCAGCGCACCGCATGGTCGGACCCGAACCGTCAGGGTGCGGAAGTCGAATGTTTTCTCGAGGGACCGTCTTTCGATCGCGAGGGCAATCTCTGGTTCGTGGACATTCCGTTCGGGCGGATTTTCCGCATCACGCCCAGGGGCGAGTGGGAACTCGTGACGCAGTACGACGGCTGGCCCAACGGCCTCAAGATCCACAAGGACGGCCGCATTTTCATCTGCGACTACAAGAAGGGGCTGCTCGTCCTCGATCCGGGAACCGGGCAACTGGAGACGCTGCTCGGGTCGATGTACAGCGAGGGCTTCAAAGGGTTGAACGACCTGCACTTCGCCGCGAACGGCGATCTGTATTTCACCGACCAGGGCCAGACGGGCATCGCCGATTCCACCGGCCGCGTGTTCCGGCTGACCCACGACGGCCGCCTCGACCGGCTGTGCACCAACGTGCCCAGTCCCAACGGCATCACCCTGAGCGCCACCGATAAGCACTGCTACGTCGGCGTCACGCGCTCGCAGCAGATCTGGCGTCTGCCCATCATGGCCGACGGTTCGGTTTCCAAGACGGGCGTGGCGGTACAGCTCTCCGGCGGCGTCGGCGGTCCGGACGGTATTGAAATGGATGCGGAGAACGGGCTTCTCGTCTGCCATCAGCGGCGCGCGCTTCCTGCCGATGACAATGTCGCTCATGCCGGTCATGCACGACCCGCGCCACAGCCGATTAACTGTCTATGTCGCTCCGCTTTGGGATAAAATACCGGCCTTTTCACCATGCTGGCAAACCTGACACGGAGCGTACTCGTAAGCCGCGAGGGTGACATCGTCACCGTGTCGCTCAATAATCCCGACAAGCTCAATGCCCTGACGGTTGCAATGTGGCAAGAGCTGGCGCGCGTCATGGACACGCTGTCGGCAGACGACAGCCTGCGGTGCATCGTGTTGCGCGGCGCGGGCCGGGGAGCGTTCGCCGCCGGCGCCGACATCGCCGAATTCGCGCAGGTGCGCGACAACGTCGAGCAGGGCAAGGTCTACCACCGGGAATACGTCCATGGAGCGTTAAGGGCGGTGGGCGGGTGCCGGCATCCTACGGTGGCCATGATCCACGGTCCGTGCGTGGGCGGCGGGCTCGAGATCGCGTGCCAGTGCGATCTCAGGATTGCCGGTGAGTCCGGCCGCTTCGGCGTGCCGATCAACCGGCTGGGCTTCGCCATCGCCTACGACGAGCTTGCCGCGCTGCTGCCCCTGGTAGGACGGGCGGTCGCGCTGGAAATTCTGGTCGAGGGAAGGGTGTGGGGCGCGCAGGAAGCCTGCGCCAAGGGACTGGTGGCGCGCGTCGTTCCCGATGACAGGCTGCAAGAAGAAGCTTACGCGACCGCACGGCGCATTGCCGACGGCGCTCCGCTGGTGGCGCGCTGGCACAAGCAGTTCGTGCGGCGGCTCACGCCCCGCCCCGAGCCGCTGACTCCGGCCGAAATCGAGGAAAATTTCGCATACTTCAACACCGAGGATTACCGCATCGGCTACGCGGCGTTCATCAACAAGAAGAAACCGAAGTTTGTCGGTAGATAAAAATCTTTAACCACGAAGGATACTAAGGACGCGAAGGATTCACAAAGTTTTATACGAAAGATTGTTTTCGTCTGTTTTTCCTTTGTGACCTTCGTATCCTTTGTGGTTCAGCTTTAAAGGAAGGCAATGCCAGGACCGTTATCGCATATCCGCGTGCTCGATCTGTCGCGCGTGCTCGCCGCGCCGTGGGCCGGGCAGAATCTCGCCGATCTCGGCGCCGAAGTGATCAAGGTCGAGCGCCCCGGAAGCGGGGACGACTCGCGTGCTTTCGGCCCACCGTGGCTCAAGGATGCGAACGGAAATGACACCGCGGAATCCGCCTATTTCGCCGCGGCCAACCGCGGCAAGAAGTCGATCACGGTGAATTTGTCGAAAGCAGAAGGACAGCAGATCGTGCGCAAGCTCGCCGGGCAATGCGATGTGTTGCTCGAGAACTACAAGTTCGGCGATCTTGCGCGCTATGGCCTGGGCTATGATGACCTGAAAAAAATCAATCCGCGGCTGATTTACTGTTCGGTGACCGGCTTCGGCCACACCGGTCCCTACCGCGAGCGTCCCGGTTATGACTTCATGATCCAGGGCATGGGCGGGCTCATGAGCGTCACCGGCGAGCGTGACGATCTGCCGGGCGGCGGGCCGCAGCGTGTCGGCGTGCCCATTGTCGACATCATGACCGGCATGTATGCGAGCGTCGCCGTGTGCGCCGCCATTGCGCATCGCGCCGAGACCGGCGTCGGCCAGCATCTCGACCTTGCCCTGCTCGATACGCAGGTCGCGTTCCTCGCCAACCAGGCGATGAATTACCTGGCAACCGGAGAAGTGCCGGGGCGATTGGGCAACGCCCATCCCAACATCGTGCCGTATCAGACCTTCAAGACCCGGGACGGCGATATCATCCTTGCCTGTGGCAATGACAACCTGTTCAGCAAGTTCTGCGAGCTGGCGGGCTGCCAGCATTTACCGCGGGATCCCCGCTTTGCGACCAACGACAAGCGCGTCGAGAACCGCGCCATCCTCACGCCGCTGCTCGAAACGGTGTTCAGGACGCGCACTACACGGGAGTGGGTCGAGGCGCTGGAAGCGGCCGGCGTGCCGAACGGCCCGATCAACAACATCAAGCAGGTATTTGAAGAGCCGCAGGTCGTCGCGCGCGGCATGAAAATCGAACTCGACCACCCGGCCGCCGGCAAGGTGCCGCTGGTGGCAAGCCCGATGCGTTTCTCGGCGACCCCCATCGAATACCAGGCCCCTCCGCCCACGCTGGGCCAGCATACTGAGGAAGTGCTGCGACACATGCTTGCAATGAGCGAGGCTGATATCCAACGCCTGCGAACGGAGGGCGTGGTCTAGAAAAAGCGCAGCAGCATGCCGGTCGCAAGGACAAAGAGCAGGACGGCGAAAATCTTCTTGAGGGCCTTGCCCGGCGTGCGATGCGCGATACGTGCCCCTACCGGCGCCATTACTACGCTGGACAGCACGATCCCGAACAGTGCCGGCAGGTAGATGTAGCCGATGCTGTATTCGGGCAGGCCATACACTCGCAGCCCCGAAAGTATGTATCCAATAGCGCCTGCCATGGCGAGCGGCCAGCCGACGGCAGCGGCAGTGCCGATGGCCTCGTGTATGCGGATGCCACGTTTGATCAGGAAGGCCACCACCAGGGCGGCGCCGCCCGTGGCGGTCAGGCTTGAAACCAAACCGATACCGACGGCAGCCAGCCATAATCCGCCCCAGCCAGGGGTGGCGCGGCTTGCGTCCGGCTTGCGGTCGAACAGCATTTGTGCGGAAAGGTAATAGATCAGCGCGGTGAATATCATGCTGAGCATGCGCAGGTCCATATACCCCGCAAGGAGGGCTCCGCCAAGTGTGCCGGCGAATATTCCGGGCGCGATCCTGAGGACGTTGCGCCAGTTCACCGCCTTGTGCCGGTGGTGGCTGATGACGCTTGAAATCGACGTAAAGACTATGGTCGAAATGGCGGTGCCGAGCGCAAGATGTACGACACGGTCCGGCGCGAACTGCTTGGCGGCAAAAATGAAGGCCAGTACGGGCACCATGGCGGCACCGCCGCCGATGCCGAGCAGGCCTGAGAAAAAGCCGACAAAGGCGCCCAGCGCAAGGTAGGCCCACCACCAGTCGGTCACTGGTCCTTGCCTTCGGCTTTCAGCTTCAGCGCTTCATCGTTGAACGCGCCGTCGATGGCGTGGACGACTTTCTCGACCAGCCGGAAACCTTCGACCGGCGCGTCATCTTTCATGAATTCAAGACGAATCGGGGCGAGTGCGGTAACAGCCTGTGAGCGTATGATCGGCGCAGCGACGTCCGGGAGCCCGTTCCTTTCAAACAGGCTGACGATAATCTTCCCCGCCAACGCGTGCCTGTGCCGGCCCGCGCGGGCCTTATTCAGGGTCTCTGCAGCGTCACCGTCGAGGATTTGCCCGGGCAGGCGCTTTTCGAGTTGTTGCAGCAATTCTGCGAATGTCATGGCTGAAAGAGGGGGGCGGTCTGTTTCAAAATCGGGGCAAGCGGCCGTTGAGTCCTAAAGAACCCCCATGATGAATTCCCATTCGGCGGGATCAACCGGCGTAATCGACAGGCGGTTTCCCCGGGCAAGCACGCGCATGTTTTTCAGCGCCTTGTGGCTGCGCAATTCGGCAAGACTCACTAGCCGTGTTTTCTTGAGGAACCTGATGTCGACATTCAGCCATCTCGGGTCGTCCGGTTTCGAGCCCGGATCATAATACTTGCTCTTCCTGTCGAATTGCGTGGCGTCCGGGTAGGCGGGCTTGCATACCTCGACGATGCCGACGATGCCCGGCTCCTCGCAGTTCGAATGGTAGAAGAAAGCGCGGTCGCCAGGCCGCATCTGGTCGCGCATGAAGTTACGCGCCTGGTAATTGCGCACCCCGGTCCAAGCGGTTGTCTTGTCCTTCGCCAGATCGTCGATGCTGTAGGCATCGGGTTCGGATTTCATCAGCCAGTAACGCATAAATCCGTGAACGGTGAATGGTAAACACTGATCAAAAAAAATGCGGCTCAGCCGCATTTTTTTATCGAGATCCCCCGCCTGTGCCGTCAGACCGGTTTCTTGAACCGAGGTTCAAGGTGGTCGCCTTTCGAGCCCATTAGGCGCTTCCGTATGGACGCGCACACCGGTGCTGACAGAGTCGGCAACCAGAGTCAGACTATTGGTTCAAAGATTTTAAGGCCTTAACAAACACCGCAGGGGAAACCTAGAACAGTTCGCTCTGATCGGATATCGCCTGATCAAGCACTGTCTCCATGCCGGCCATTCTACGCTTTATCTCCGCGATGTCAAAACTACCGCCGACTTTCGTCGAGAGGAATTCATGTGCGATGTTAAGCGCGGCCATGATGGCTATGCGCTCAAGCCCGATTACCTTGCCGTGGTCCCTGATCTCGTGCATTTTCCGGTTGAGATAATCGACGGCTTCAAGCAGGCCTTTTTGTTCCTCCTCCGGGCAGGCGACGCGAAATTCGCGTCCCATGATGTTGATCTGCAGACCCTTCGGTTCGACGCTCATGCGTTATCTTCAGGAATCTGGTTAAGCAGGCGTTCGAGGCGGCTTGTTGCATTGCTGATTTTTTCTTCAAGCTGCTTGTTTTCGTTGAGGATGGAAGCAAGCTGCTGGCGCAATTGCTGATTGTCGGTACGCAGGCGCTGACAGAGCTCGACGAACTGATTTATTTTTTGCTCGAGCGATTTGAGTTCCGCTTCCATCTCCACACTATAGATGTAAAAATCCTGTTAAGTCAACTGCTAACGAGAATTTTTGAATGTGATTTGATACGAATTGATCGGGTGCCAAAACACTTTGTCCGACCACTTGGCAGATACCATCAGGCAGGGGTTTTTGAGCGCACGCACATGATGCTTAACTGTTTGATGCATCGCGAAAAATATTTTTGGCCGAGGCGATGGTCCGCGACGCAATTCCCATGCGGGGTTTGCGGAATTCCGCCGTCTCTCGGGTGCCCGGACTCGGTGCTTTGAGCCGGGTTAAACGGGAAACGGGTGCGAGTGCGGGATTCCGGAAAAGATCGAGGGTTCGGTGAAGGAAAGCCGGCGCAAAGCGCCGGAAGCTTTCCCGGGCCCTGATGTTCGAACCCCCGGTTCTGCGTCAAGTTTTTTTATTGCGCAAATCGGTGCGTCTGGTGCGCCCTGAAACGGAGTCATCCAGGTGACTGAGTTCCACCAATGACCAAACCGTATTTCTTCTACCCTTCCATCAATGGTCGTTCTTCGAGCCCGCAACCCGCATCGAATCGCCGGAAGCCGAGCGCGGCAGCCATGGCGCTTATTGCGGCTCGTTGCGCGTCGATTTCCGGGGAACAACTTTTATGCATATCTACTTGGGCTGGTACTGTAAAGCCACGAATAAATTGCTTCCGGGTGTATTGAAGTTTTGCGCCAGTTCGTAGTCACGGTTAGCCACGTTATTCCAGCGAGCTCGTATCAGCCACTCCCGATTTAGCGTATAGCTCGCAATTAAATTGACCAGCCCATAGCCATGCATGCGGGTGGCAGGATTTTCCGTGTTTGAATCAAAGCGCGCTCCACTCACCACGATCTCCGTGCCCATTTTCCACGGGCCGGTAACGCGGGTGATTGACAAAGAGCCATGTTCCCGGGCGCGCCGCTGGAGAAGCCGGTCGGTCGTTTCGTTAACCGGATTCTGGAAAGTAAGATGCGCGTTAGCCTGGTATCCACTCCAATTGCCGCGGTAACCGAGTTCGACTCCTTTGATCCTTGCATGGCTCAGATTCTGCGGCATAAAGGTTGCGGTATCAAAGACGATCAGGTCCGTGATCCTGTTATCGAAATAAGTGGCGCTGAGGCGGTGATTTCCCGTTTGATAGTCCAGGCCGGCTTCTCTATTGCGCGAGCGTTCAGGCTGCAAGTTCGGATTGCTGAAGCCCGGATAATAGAGATCGTTAAAAGTGGGCGCCTTGAAAGCCGTGCCGGCGCTGGCCCGCAGCCTGAACCCGGACGCCAAGCGGTACGCGTAGCCCAGGGTTCCGGTGGTGTGATCCCCGAACTGGCTGTTGCTATCCTGTCGGAAATTTGCTTGCCAGCCATGATTGCCGTATTCGCCGGAGTATCCACCAAATATCGATTTGATCGTGCGGGATGTTTGGGTGTAAGCGGTGCTGCTTCTGATATCCTGCGCCAGATACTCGATTCCCGCAACGACGGTTCCCGGCCCCAGCTTTATATCGTTCTGCCATGTAAACTGCGGCTGGCGGGTCCGGAATGAGCCGGGGAAAGCGCCAGTTACCGTCAGGTTGTCCTGGCCTTCTCCCACCCTCAATAAGCTTTGCCAGTCCCGGGTGATCCGGTTGCGGCTGTACAGCGAGTAGGCGGTCAGCGTTTGGCGATTGACGTCGTCAGTCGCGGGCCCATTGTCAAAGCGGGCGGTTCCTTCGCTTTGAAATAGCGTGAACCCCACTTCATGATTATCCCCGAAACGATGGACGATTTTCCCCGAAAAACTGGTGTTGCGATAGCCATCTTTGTCGGGATTATGCTGTCCGAACGGAATTGTGGCTTTGGTCGCATCGAAGCCGTCGGTATCAAGATAGCCGAAATTCAGACTGAATTCGGTATCGTTGACGGCGCTGCTGATTCCGCCGCTCACCGTGCGGGTGTTGTAGCTGCCCACCCCTGCGGTGATGTTCTTGCCGGGCGAGTACTTCCCGCTTTTGGTAAAGATCTGAATCGCGCCGCCAATGGCGTCAGAGCCGTATAAGCCGCTAAGCGGACCAGGAACGATCTCGATCCTTTCTATTTGGTTAACGGGGATATTTTCAAAGGCGGTAGTGCCCGTAGTTGCAGAATTAATCCTGATCCCATCCACCAGAACCAGCGTGTGGCTACTATTCGCGCCGCGTATGAAAACGCTGCTGACCTGTCCAGCCCCTCCGTTATTCGAGATTTCCACGCCACCTAAAGACTGCAGAATCTCAGTTACGGTTTGTTGACCGCTTTGAGCGATTTCCCCGGCCGTGATGACCGTTACCGGGCGCACCGACTGCGATTGCTGCAGGGGCAGACGCGTAGCGGTAACGACCACTTCGGGTGCAACGACTACGGGTGCTTCTTCTGCATAAGACGGATTGGCGAGCAGGA
>JAIESJ010000023.1 GCA_019746155.1 Burkholderiales bacterium | reverse complement strand
TGGGCTATGGTCTGGGCGCCCTTTCCAAGCCGCTATTCGCGCTGGCGCCTTCCATGCACTGGGTCTTCGCCGCGCGCTTCATGGACCGGATAGGCAAGGGCATACGCGGTGCGCCCCGCGATGCCCTGATCGCCGATCTCGCCGCGCCGCAGATACGGGGCGCCGCCTACGGCTTGCGGCAGTCTCTCGATACTGTCGGTGCCTTCCTCGGGCCCTTGCTTGCCGTCGGGTTGATGCTGCTGTGGGCCGGAGATTTCCGCATGGTGTTCTGGTTTGCGGTGATCCCGGCGGTTTTATCCGTTCTGTTGTTGATGTTTGGGGTGCAGGAGCCGGGTAGCGGAGCGGCGCGCCGCAGTCCGGCGTCGCCCATACGCTGGCAGATACTCGGCGAACTGGGGCGCGCGTACTGGTGGGTTGTTACGGCGGGCGGCGTATTCACCCTGGCGCGTTTCAGCGAGGCTTTTCTGATCCTGCGCGCCCAGCAACTCGGATTGGCGGATGCCTACGCGCCGCTGGTGCTGGTGGTTATGAATCTGGTGTTTGCCGGCTCGGCGTATCCCCTGGGCAGGCTGGCGGACCGCATGAATCACAAGACCCTGCTTGCGCTCGGGCTGGGGGTGCTGATCGTTGCCGACCTAATTCTGGCCCGCGCGCAGTCGCTGCCCGCGGTTGCCCTCGGCGTGGCGGTGTGGGGGCTGCATATGGGCATGACCCAGGGGCTGCTGGCGACCATGGTCGCCGATACCGCCCCGCCTCATCTGCGCGGTACCGCTTTCGGCTTTTTCAATCTCGCGAGCGGGATTGCGATGCTGATCGCCAGTGTGCTTGCGGGTCTGCTGTGGGACCAGTTCGGGGCGGCCGTTACCTTTTACGGTGGCGCGGCTTTCTCCGTCGTTGCCATGGTCATGCTGGCATTGGGCGGAAAGCGCGATAATGCGCGGATGCGATAATAGAGGTTGGTGAATGCCGGATTGCTGTGAAGACAAAGCCTGCGCGATCGAGGCGCTCAGGGAGCGTCAGAGCGCGACCTTGAAGACGGTTCTCGGCATCAATGCGGTCATGTTCGTCGTCGTGCTGACGGCGGGGATTGTTGCGGAATCTACGGCCTTGCTCTCGGATTCGCTCGACAACCTGGGCGATGCCTTGACCTACGGTCTCAGCCTGTATGCGGTTTCCAGGGGCGCACGGTCGAAGGCCAGGGTTGCGCTGTTCAAGGGCGCGCTGATCCTGGGCGCCGGGCTGTTCGTCCTCGGCCAGGTCCTCTACAAGATCATCGTTCCTGCCGTGCCGGTTTTCGAAACCATGGGGGCAGTCGGCATCCTGGCCCTCATCGCCAACGGCATCTGCCTGGCGCTGCTGTGGAAGCATCGCCGGGAGGATATCAACATGAGCTCGGTGTGGGAATGCTCGCGCAATGACATCGCTTCCAATATCGCCGTCATGGGGGCCGCCGCCGGGGTGTGGCTCACGCAGGCGGGCTGGCCGGATCTGGTGGTGGGGTTCGCGCTTGCCTGTGTGTTCCTGCGATCGGCGATCCGCGTTCTGCGCGGAGCGATGGCCGAATTGAAGGAAACCGCGGAGGGAGCCCGCGCGGCCGATGCGGCTGGAGCGCCGTTGAGTCTTTCAGATAATAGCAAGGCCGACTTAATCCGATTGGCCGCCACGAAAAAACCATGACGCGACCGCTCGAACACGACCCGGCGCCGCCGCTCGACCGCTCGGCGGGTAACCGTTTCGACCGCATGGAATGGGCGGGGGCGTTCGGCGATCTCGGTACGCTGATCCCGTTCATGGTCGCCTACATCTCGCTGCTGAAGGTCGATCCGCTCGGCATGCTGTTCGTGTTCGGCGTCACTCAGATCGTCGTCGGTTTTTACTACAAAACGCCGTTTCCGGTACAGCCGATGAAAGCGATTGGCGCCGTGGCAACGACGCAATCGGCGCAGACCGCCGTGATCACGCCGGGCGCGGTCTACAGTGCCGGCCTCGTTACCGGCTTGATCTGGTTCCTGCTGGGCGTGACCGGCGCGACGCGAAAAGTGGCGAATCTGGTGAGCCGGCCGGTGGCTGTCGGCATCATCATGGGTCTCGGGTTTGCGTTCATGTTCGAGGGTATCAAAATGATGTCCGAAGGCTGGATGCTCGGCGGTATCGCACTGGCGGGGACACTGTTGCTGCTGACCAATCGTGCTGTTCCGGTGATGTTCCTGATACTTTTATTTGGAGCGGGGGCGGCGGTCATCGAAAACCCGGCGCTGCTCAACGAACTTGCCGGCATCAGGCCTGAATTGCGTTTGCCGGCGTGGCAGCTCGGCGCGCTTACCTGGGACGAAATCGTGATCGGCACGCTGTTTCTGGCACTGCCGCAGGTGCCGTTGACACTCGGTAATGCGATCATCGCAGTAACGGAAGAGAATAACCGTCTATTTCCCGAGCGCCAGGTCAACGAGAAAAAGGTGTCGATATCGACGGGTGTGATGAATCTGTTGGGTTCCACTCTCGGTGGCGTGCCGATGTGCCACGGCGCGGGCGGCATGGCGGGGCACGTGCGCTTTGGCGCGCGCACCGGCGGCGCGCCCATCATCCTCGGCTGCGTGCTGGTGCTGCTTGCGCTGTTTCTGTCGGGTTCGATCGAAACCATCTTCAAGATTTTTCCGGTGCCGGTGCTCGGCGTGATCCTGTTCCTGACCGGCGGCCAGCTCGCGCTGGGCAGTTGCGACTTTGGCAAAAACAAGAATGATCGTTTCGTTTCGCTGACCGTTGCCGCATGCTCGGTGTGGAATATCGGTCTCGCGTTCGTGTTCGGCATGGCGCTTTACCACGCGCTGAAGCGCGGCTGGGTCAGACTTTGACCGTTGTATAATTCTTCCGATGCTCATTCGAGCGGACGCGCACGAACAGCGCGCCGCTCAATTCACTTTTCGAAAGAATATCGATGACACGATTTGAAGGCACCGGCAGCTACGTCGCAACCGACGATCTGATGATGGCGGTGAACGCCGCGATCACGCTGGAGCGGCCGCTGCTGATCAAGGGCGAGCCCGGCACCGGCAAGACCATGCTGGCGCTCGAAGTCGCCAAAGCATTGAATCGGCCGCTCTACGAATGGCACATCAAGTCGACCACCAAGGCGCAGCACGGGCTCTATGAATACGACGCGGTGTCGCGCCTGCGCGATTCGCAGCTGGGCGACCCCAAGGTGCACGACATCGGCAACTACATCGTGCAGGGCATGCTGTGGCAGGCGTTCACCGCCGATTCGCCCGCGGTGCTGCTGATCGACGAAGTGGACAAGGCCGACATCGAGTTTCCCAACGACCTGCTGCGCGAACTCGACCGCATGGAGTTCTATGTTTACGAGACGCGGCAGCTCATCAAGGCGAAGCACCGGCCACTGGTCATTATCACCAGCAACAACGAGAAGGACCTGCCCGACGCTTTTCTGCGGCGCTGCTTTTTCCACTACATTCGCTTTCCCGACCACGAGACGATGGAGAAAATCGTTCGCGTGCACTATCCGGAGCTCAAGAAACAGCTCCTCAAGCAGGCGCTGGAATCGTTCTTCGAAATTCGCGAAGTGCCGGGTCTCAGGAAAAAGCCTTCCACATCGGAACTGCTCGACTGGCTGAAGCTGCTGATGGCGGAAGACATTCCGCCGGAAGCGCTGGCGAGCCAGGACAGCCACAAGATCATCCCGCCGCTGCACGGCGCGCTGCTCAAGAACGAGCAGGACGTGCATTTGTTCGAGCGGCTGGTGTTCATGTCGAGGAGAAAATGACTTTCGTCATTTTCTCCTATGGGGGATAGATATGAACGGCCAGCAGTTAACAAAACTCCGTTCGCCCTCAAGAAGCAATAGTACCGAGACGCCGACTTTGGTTCTTCGCAATACTCATCTGAAAGGATTTCCGCCCGTCGTTGATCGGCGGGTGGAAATCCTTATCCTTGGCAGCTTCCCGAGCACGGCTTCGCTCGGCAAGGGCCAGTACTATGGCCACCCGCAAAACCAGTTCTGGAGGCTGATGGGGTGCGTGGTCGGCGCACCGCTTGTCGACATGCCGTACGAACAGCGCCTGAAAACGCTGCTCGCGAACCGCATCGGGCTGTGGGACGTCATCGGCAAATGCGAGCGCACGGGCAGCCTCGACAGCAATATCCGCAATCCGCAGCACAACGATTTCAAGCGCGTGACAGGCCTCGCGAAGAAACTGCGCCGTGTGTGCTTTAACGGCAAGGCGGCCGCCCAAATGGAGCCGCTGTTTATCGAATGGGGTTTTGAAACCATCGTGCTCCCGTCGTCGAGCCCGGCGAACACCATGAGTTTTGATAGGAAGCTCGACTGTTGGCGTGCGATCGCCGCAACGGTAAGTAAAGGGAGAGATTGATAATGCATACCGGATGGTTGATGGCGAACGAGAACGTGCGGCGTGTCTACAATTTGAAGGACTGATTTCCCCAGTCTGGCGCGGCGGCATGGGAATGCCGTCCTACGACGATGCTGACGAAAATTGTAGGTCGGCAATCCCTTGCCGACAAAACCACCCGATGACATGGGGAGGTAGCCTCAAGACGATGCTGATCGAGTTCTTCCTCAAGCTCAAAGAAGGCGGCGTTCCGGTTTCGGTGCGGGAATTCCTGACCCTGCTCGAAGCGCTGGACAAGCGCGTGATCTTCGGCAGCGTCGACGACTTCTATTACCTCGCGCGCACCTGCCTGGTGAAGGACGAGAAGTACTTCGACCGTTTCGACCGCGTGTTCGGCGCCTGCTTCAAGGGCATCGTCGATGTCGAGGGCATCCAGGCGCTGATTCCGGAGGCGTGGCTGAAGAAACTCGCCGAAAAGCACCTGACCGAGGAAGAGAAGAAGCTGGTTGAAGCGCTCGGCGGCTGGGACAAGCTGATGGAGACGCTGAAACAGCGGCTCGAGGAGCAGAAGGGCCGGCACCAGGGCGGCAACAAATGGATAGGTACCGCGGGCACCTCGCCCTTCGGCGCCTACGGCTACAACCCCGAAGGCGTGCGCATCGGCCAGCACGAGTCGCGTCACCGCCGCGCGGTCAAGGTGTGGGATCAGCGTGAATTTAAAAACTTTGACGATACGGTGGAAATCGGCACCCGCAACATCAAGGTCGCGCTGAAGCGCCTGCGCAAGTTCGCGCGCGAAGGCAATCCCGAGGAGCTCGATCTCGACGACACCATACGCTCGACCGCCAAGAACGCCGGCTGGCTCGACATCAAGATGGTGCCCGAGCGGCACAACAGCGTGAAAGTGCTGCTGTTCCTCGATGTCGGCGGCTCGATGGACGATCATATCCGCGTCTGCGAGCAGCTGTTTTCCGCGGCGCGCACCGAGTTCAAGCACCTCGAATACTTCTACTTCCACAACTTTATCTACGAGCGGGTGTGGAAGGACAACCATAGGCGCGCCGCCGAGCGGCTTTTGACCTGGGACGTGCTGCATACATATCCACATGATTATAAAGTGATTTTTGTAGGGGATGCGACCATGAGCCCGTACGAGATCGTCTATCCCGGCGGCAGCGTCGAGCACAGCAACGACGAGCCGGGCGCGGTGTGGATGCAGCGCCTGCTCGCGGTTTACCCCCATACGATCTGGCTCAACCCGCAGCCCGAAGCGATGTGGGGCTATCACGAATCGATTCGCATCACGCGGCAACTCCTGGGCGAGCGCATGTTTCCCATGACGCTCGAAGGACTGGACCGCGGCATGCGGCTGCTGAGCAAGTCGCATTAGTCGCGCCCCACGCATGGACATCCAGTTAGTGTCCGGGCCAAGCGCGGATCTGGAAGCGGTCCGCAAACTGTTTGTCGAATACGCGGAGTCGCTGGGCTTCAGCTTGTGTTTCCAGGGATTCGATCAGGAACTGGCGACGCTGCCCGGCGATTACGCGCCGCCGCAGGGTTGTCTGTTGCTGGCAAAAGAGGATGGCGAAGCAGCGGGTTGCGTGGGCGTGCGCAGACTGGATGCGGAGCGCTGCGAAATGAAACGGCTTTATGTGCGGATTGCGTTCCGCGGCACGAGACTGGGAAGAAAGCTGGCCGAAGCCGCGCTTGCGGCGGCACGCGAGGCCGGTTACCGCAGGATGGTTCTCGATACGCTGCCGGCCATGAAAGCGGCGCGCACACTCTACTCGGTGCTCGGTTTCAAGCCGTGCGCGCCGTACTACGACAATGCCTGCATCGGCAGCGATTGCTTCGAATTGACGCTGTAGGAATTTGCCGGACTCGGGACCGGCAAATTCCTTAGCCGTCCAGGCCGGCCTGAAACACCAGGCCGGCGTGTTCCCGCAGGGCGTGAAAGCGGATCGCCTTCCAGTTTTCCTGGGCCACTTTCAGTTCGGCATCGAAGGACACCAGAAAAGTCGGCGCCTCCACGGCGTCGTAGGCAATGCGGTGCGCGTTGAACTCGATGAAGCGTTTCATTTCCCGCGGATCGTCCGAGGTGATCCAGCGCGCCGCGGTGTAGCGGGCGGGCGCCAGGCGCGGCTCGGTGCCGTACTCATGCCGCAACCGGTGCGCGACCACCTCGAACTGCAGGTTGCCTGCCGCGCCCAGCAGCAGGGGGCCGCCGGCGTGCGGCCGGAACACCTGGATCGCGCCTTCCTCGCCGAGTTGCGCCAGCCCGGCGCGCAGCTGCTTGCTGCGCAGGGGGTCGGCGATTTCCACGCTCTGGAACAGCTCGGGCGCGAAGAAAGGCAGCCCGGTGAACTGTAGGTCCTCACCCTCGGTCAGGGTGTCGCCCAACTGCAGCACGCCGTGGTTGGGTATGCCGATGATGTCGCCGGGATACGCTTCCTCGAGCAGGTCGCGGCGCTGCGACAGGAACGACACCACGTTGTTGGGCCGCAAGTCTTTTCCGGTGCGGCAATTCCTGAGCCGCATGCCGCGCGCGAACTTCCCCGAGCACACGCGCACGAACGCCACGCGGTCGCGGTGCGCCGGATCCATGTTGGCCTGGATTTTGAATACCACGCCGGAGAACCTGGGTTCTGCCGGCTGCACGATGCGCTGAATCGCAGGACGCGGCCGCGGCGGGGGCGCGAAATCCACCAGCGCGTCCAGCACTTCCCGCACGCCGAAATTGTTGATGGCCGAGCCGAAAAAGATCGGTGTCTGCCCGCCCGCGAGGAAGGACTGGGCGTCGAATGCGGGCGAGACCCCGCACACCAGCCTGCTCTCCTGCAGAGCGCGGCCAAAAGTGTCGCCGAACCGACGGATGCTCACTGGATTGTCAAGATCTTCGATGATCTCGTCGTCACCGGTCACGCGGTCTGCGCCGGGACGGAACACGCGCATGCGGTTGCCGCGAACATCGAGCACGCCGTGAAATTGTTTGCCCATGCCGACCGGCCAGGTACAGGGCACCACCGGCATCCCGAGCACGCGCTCGATTTCGTCGACCAGATCGAGCGGCTCGCGCACCTCGCGGTCCATCTTGTTGATGAAGGTGATGATCGGCGTGTTGCGGGCGCGGCACACTTGCAGCAGGCGCAACGTCTGGGGCTCGACACCATTGGCGGCGTCGATCACCATGAGGGCGGCGTCCACCGCCGTCAGCACGCGGTAGGTGTCTTCGGAAAAGTCGCGGTGCCCGGGCGTGTCGAGCAAATTGATGACGCAGTCGCGGTATTCCATCTGCATCACCGAGCTCGCTACCGAGATGCCGCGCTGCTTTTCGATTTCCATCCAGTCGGAAGTGGCGTGGCGCGACGCTTTGCGCGCTTTGACGCTGCCCGCGATATGGATGGCGCCCGCGAACAGCAACAGCTTTTCGGTGAGCGTGGTTTTGCCCGCGTCCGGGTGGGAGATGATGGCGAAAGTGCGGCGCCGCGCGACTTCGTGGGCGATGGTCATGATTGGAGGGCGGATTCTACGTGTTATCGCTCATGGAATCAATGCGCTAAGCGCCGTGTCCAGCGGCAGCCTCCGACCGTCAATGGGTAATGCTGAACTTGTCGCGTCGGCTGCTTGCGCACCTTCCCGCACCAGCGCTACGCGGTACCGCGTCCGGCGCGCCGCTTTTCTTCGAGCTTGGTGTTGAAGCGAGCGGCGTCGATCACGAAGCGTTCGTGGGTGCCTTCGGAAATCTTGTCCGCGCCATCGTGAGCGGTGAGCGTAAAGCTGAGCTTGCGGCCTTCGACCTTGTCGAGTCTGACGTCGATCGTGATGGTGAATCCGGGCGGGGTCGCGGCCAGGTGCGAGAAGTTGACATGCGTGCCGAGCGATTGCTCGCGCGGCCAGTCCAGATGCGGCCGGATGGCCTCTATGCAGGCCCACTCCATCAATCCCACCAGGTAGCCCGTCGCCAGCACCTGCGGCATCTGCTGGAACATTTCCGACTCGGGGTAGAGACAGGGGACGGTCTTGGTGGGCGGGACCGTGAACTTGAACTGGAAAGCGAGGCCGGGCTGGAGGGTGTCTTTCATTGGCGGTGATGAGTAATGGGTAGTAGGTAGTAGGTAGTCGGTAGTCGGAATCGGTATTATCGCGCTTAACGCGTTACCCTTCACCCTTCACCCTTCACCCTTCACCCTTCACCCTTCACCCTTCACCCTTCACCCTTCACCCTTCACCCTTCACCTATCACTCCATGCAGCTTCCCACCCCAGCGATAGCGTCCGAAGGTACCGGATTCGCGGATGACGCGGTGGCAGGGAATGAGCCGGGCAATTGGGTTGGCGCCGATGGCATTGCCGACGGCACGGGCGGCAGACGGCTGTCCAATCTGTGCGGCGATATTACGGTATGTGGCGATGCTGCCGAACGGCAGCCGCAGCAACGCCCGCCATACCTGGATCTGGAAAAAGCTTCTTTCTTAAGCAGCCTGGCGCCGCAGCGTCGAGCAACGGCGATCCGTTAACACCACCCGTTCCGGCGAATGGGAGCCAAGTCCGACAGGCTGCTAGCCTGCCGCTTCGACAGTCGTTGAATACAGCGTCCACCGGTTCAGGCCGAGCGCCTTGGATTGGTACATGGCCGCATCTGCCCGGGCGATAAGCTCGTCGGCGCTTCTTGCATGATCAGGGAACAGCGCGATCCCGACACTTGCTGACACCCGGAACTGTGTTTCTTCGGAATTCATGCAGGCAGTCTCAAACGATTGCAGTATCCGCTGCACGAGTTCGACCGCGCATTGAGCGGTGATTTCAGGCAGTAGAATGACAAACTCGTCTCCACCCCAGCGTCCTATGGAATCGGTGCCCCGTAGTCCGTTCTGCAGCAAGCCCCCAATGGTTACCAGGCAGGCGTCGCCGGCCTTGTGACCGTGGGTGTCGTTTATGGACTTGAAGCTGTCGATGTCGATGAATACCAGCGCCCCGCTGTGTTGGTAACGCACCGCGTAGTCGGTCCAGCGTTCGAGCTCATGCTGAAAGCGGCGTCTGTTGAACAAACCGGTAAGCGGATCATGATCCGCCATGTGCAGGATTTTTTGATTGGCCTCGCGCGCTTGCTCGAGCGCGGCGCGCAGCGACTCTGTCTGCGCTGCAACCTGCCGCTCGAGGGAGGCGTTGATTTCCGTGATCTTGTCCTGGCGCACGCCGGCGAGGCGTGAAAACAGGCCGAGAAAAACCGGGGCGGAATCTATGACGTAAAGCAACGGTTGTTTTTCATGGGCGGCAACGATGATGGATTGAATACCGCCGCTGGTGTCCACGATACCGGAGATGCACAGGAACGCGAGCGAGCCTATGGGAAAGCACGCCCCGAAACATATGC
>JAIESJ010000153.1 GCA_019746155.1 Burkholderiales bacterium | reverse complement strand
CCGCCAGCGCCAGCGCGGCATCGCCCACATGCCCCGACACCCAGATCTCGTCGCCGATGCGCGCCCCGTCTCGCCTCAACGCCTGGCCCACCGGAACTTCGCCCATGATCTGCACGCAGATATTGAGGGGACCGCGGGTAGTGTCGCCGCCAACGAGATCGACACGATACTTGCGTGCCAGCCGCATGAAACCGTCCGCAAAAGCGCGCAGCCAGGCCGCTTCGGCCCCGGGCAGCGCCAGTGACAGCGTCGCCCAGCGCGGTGTCGCGCCCATCGCCGCCATGTCGGAAAGATTGACCGCCAATGCCTTGTGTCCGAGCTGTCGGGGATCGGCATCGGCAAAAAAATGCCGTCCGCGAACCAGCATGTCGGCGGACACCGCGAGCTCCATGCCGCGCGCGACGCGCAGCAGCGCCGCGTCGTCCCCCACGCCGAGCTGCGCGCTGCGCGCCGGATGCGTGAAGTAGCGCCTGATCAGCTCGAATTCCGTAAGTGTGGGCACCGGGGTTGTCTCAAGTAGTAAGCGATAAGCGGTGAATCGGTTGTTTTCCGTTCACTGTTCACCGTTCACCGATTTTTCTGCTGCTGCTCCTCGAGCTGTTTCTGGTGCTCGAGCCACTTCTTTTTCATCATTTCCGGAAAATAGAAATCGACCGCTGCAAACCCGAAAAAAAACACCCCCAGTATCAATGCAGTGCCGCGCGGCAGGAATGAAGTCCCCGCGAACAGCACGTACAAACCGAGGATCAGGTTGACCACCCCGGCAAAATAAAAGGCATAAATGCGCTTCTTGAGTCGCGGATCCAATTCACTCTCCCCGGAATGCCGCCCGCCGCGCTTCAGGCCGGTTTGGCTTCGAGCGCCCGCACGCGCGCCGCGAGCTTGTCGAGCACGCCGTTCACGAATTTGTGGCCGTCGGTGCCGCCGTAGGACTTGGCCAGTTCGACCGCTTCGTTGATCACCACCCGGTACGGCACTTCCGGCCGGTGCATGAGCTCGTAACCTGCCAGCAGCAGTATGCCGCGTTCGACCGGGGAGAGCTGGTTGAACCCGCGGTCGAGGCACGGAATGAGTTCCCGCTCCAGTATGGCAGCGTGTTTCACCGCCCCCTCGAGCAACGTCGAGAAATACTCGACGTCGATCTTGTCGAACCCCCTGGCTTCGGCAAGCTGCCGGGCAATGATCTTGATATCGGTTTTTGCGAGCTGCCACTGATACAGGCCCTGCAACGCAAATTCGCGCGAACGTCTGCGGTTGGATTTCATCATGTATTAATGGACAGGATTTACAAAATTCAATCAAAAACGACAAAAAATCATGTAAATCCTGTTAATCCTGTCTATTCAATCCTTTTCAACAAATTGACCATCTCTATCGCCGCCAGTGCGCAGTCGGCGCCTTTTTGCGCCATGCGCGCCAGCGCCTGATCGTCGTTCTCGGTGGTGAGGATGCCATTGGCAATCGGCACACCGGTGTCGAGCTGCACGCTGGTGATGCCGCTTGCCGACTCGTTGGCAACGAGTTCGAAATGGTAAGTCTCGCCGCGGATTACTGCGCCCAGCGCGATCAGCGCGTCGTATTTCCCGCTCAGCGCCAGCTTCTGCAGCGCGAGCGGTACTTCCAGCGCGCCGGGCACGGTCACGATACGCATGTCGGCTTCGCGCACCCCGTGCCTGATGAGTGCGGCGGCGCAGGCCGACAGCAAGCCCTCGCCGACATCGGTATTGAAGCGGCTCATCACGATGCCGATCTTCAAGCCGGCGCCGTTCAGATCGGGCTCCACTTCGTCGATATTGTCGTATCTTGACATAAGTTATTGATTTAATTATGTTTTTCAGGAGGCTGCAAGTAGCCGGTCACCTCGAGGTCAAAACCCGTCATGCTCGGCATGCGGCGCGGCAGCGCCAGCAGCCGCATTTTCCTGACCTTGAGATCCCGCAGAATCTGCGCGCCGATACCGTAATGCCTGAGCGCGAGCTTCGGCGGTTTCGCATCCGCGTACTGCGGCCGCGCACGCTCGAGCAGCTCGTCCGCGGTTTCCAGCCGATGAAGCAACACAATGACACCGCATTCGGCGCGGGCAATGGCCGCAAGCGCGTCATTGAAATTCCACGAGTGGCTGGTGCTGCGGGTGTCCAGCAGATCGATTACCGACAGCGGCTCGTGCACGCGCACCAGCACCTCCTTATTCGCGCCCGGCTCGCCCTTGACCAGCGCCAGGTGGGTGGCGTTGCCGATCTTGTCGCTGTAAGCATGGAGCCGGAAGCGGCCGTGGACGGTCTCGATATCGCGCTCCGTGACGCGGTTAACCAGCGATTCGGTGCTGCTGCGATAGTGAATGAGATCGGCAATGGTCCCGATTTTGAGCTGATGCTGCGCGGCGAATTGCTCGAGATCGGGCAGACGCGCCATCTCACCGTCGTCCTTGAGAATTTCGCAGATCACCGCCGCCGGCGTCATGCCCGCCAGCCGCGCCAGATCGCAGCCCGCTTCGGTATGCCCGGCGCGCACCAGCACGCCGCCTGCGTGCGCCATCAGCGGAAAAATGTGGCCCGGCTGCACGAGATCGCGCGGGCTGGCGTCGGCGCGGATCGCCGCCTGCACCGTGCGCGCGCGGTCGGCTGCGGAAATACCCGTGGTCACGCCTTCGGCGGCCTCGATCGACACCGTAAAATTGGTGCCGAGCGGCGAGCGGTTGTTGGCGACCATCAGCGGCAGATTGAGCTGGCGGCAGCGCTCTTCGGTGAGCGTGAGACAAATGAGCCCCCGGCCGTAGCGCGCCATGAAGTTGATCGCGTCGGGCGTCACGCACTCCGCCGCCATCAGCAGGTCGCCTTCGTTCTCGCGGTCTTCCTCGTCGACGAGAACGACCATTTTGCCGGCCTTGATGTCGGCGATGATTTCCGTGATCGGACTGACAGCCATTTTTTCGAAATTCTCTCAGCAAGCATCGAACTGCCGCAAGCGCTCGGCGTAGCGCGCCAGCATGTCGGCCTCGAGATTGACGCGGTCGCCGGCTTCCGACAACCGCAGGTTCGTCGCCTGCAGCGTATGCGGAATCAGGTTGACCGTGAACTCGACGCCATCCACTTCGTTCACCGTGAGGCTCACGCCGTTGACCGCAACCGAGCCCTTGCGCGCGATGTATTTCGCCAGTTCACGCGGCGCGGTGACGGTGAGCAGCCGGTTGTCGCCGACCTTGTCGACACGCCTGACTTCGCCAACGCCGTCAACGTGGCCGCTCACCAGATGCCCGCTCAGCCGGTCCGACAGGCGCAACGCCTTCTCCAGATTGACACTCGCGTCTTTGGCAAAGCCCGCGGTGCAATTGAGCGTCTCCTGCGATACGTCCGCTTCGAACCCGTCCGGGCGCAACGCAATCACCGTCAGACACACGCCATTGACCGCGATGCTGTCGCCGACCGCGACATCGTCGAGCGGCATGCCGCCGGCGTCGACGGCCAGTCTCAAGCCGCCCGGTGCCGGCTGTGCATCGGCGATCCGGCCTACGGCGGTGATGATTCCTGTAAACATTATACGTTGGCGGGCCGCGCAATCACGCGGATATCGCCGCCCACCATGCGCAAATCATGGATCTTGAGCCCACGACGACCGCTTAAATCATCAAGTTGCGGCAGATGAAACATGCCGCGCGCGGCGTCGCCGATGAGGTGGGGCGCCAGATAAATCACCAGCTCGTCCACGAATCCCTCTCCCAGCAACGAGCCGTTCAACTTGAACCCGGCTTCGACATGCACTTCATTGATCTCGCGACGCGCGAGCTCCCGCATCAAATCGCCCAGCTCAACCTTGCCCGCGGCATTCGGCAGCACGACAATCTCCGCGCCTTGATCCCGCAGCACACGCATCCTGGCGTCGTCCTTCACGGCCGCTGCCACCAGCACGCCGCCGCCGGCCAGCACTTTTGCGGCGGGCGGCGTCTCCAGCCTGCTGTCCACGATGACGCGCAGCGGCTGGCGCGGGGTGGCGACCGCACGCACCGTGAGCTGCGGATCGTCGTCCCTGACGGTGCCGATGCCGGTCAGCACCGCGCAGGCGCGGGCGCGCCACGCATGCCCGTCACGGCGCGCCGCGGCGCCGGTGATCCATTGGCTCCTGCCATTCAGGAGCGCGGTCTTGCCGTCCAGGCTTGCCGCGAGTTTCATCCTGACCCACGGCCGGCCGCGCGTCATGCGCGCGACGAATCCGACATTGAGTTCACGCGCTTCATTCTCGAGCACGCCGGACTCGGCGGCGATCCCTGCCTCCTTCAACGCCGCCAGTCCCTTGCCCGCCACCAGCGGATTCGGGTCCGGCATGGCGGCCACGACGCGCGCGACGTTGGCCGCGATCAGGGCCTCGGCGCAGGGCGGCGTGCGGCCGTGATGCGCGCAGGGTTCGAGCGCTACGTAAACCGTCGCGCCTGCAGCCCGCGCTCCGGCAGCGGCAAGCGCATTGACCTCGGCGTGCGGCGCGCCGGCCTTTTCGTGCCAGCCCTCGCCCACTATTTTTCCGTCACGCACGACAATACACCCCACCCGCGGATTGGGCGCGGTGGTATACAGGCCGCGCCGCGCCAGCTGCAGCGCCCGCGCCATGAATCGGTAATCAGCTTCGCTGAACATCGGACTTCGCGTCCTTCGCGTCAATGCCTTTGACTTTTCCCCACAGTCATTTCTTGCCGGAGGCCGGCTTCTGCACTTCCTTGATCGCGTCCTGGAAATCGTCTATGCCCTGGAAGCTCCTGTAGACCGAGGCAAAGCGGATATAGGCGACCTGGTCGAGCTTGTGCAGCGCGCGCATCACCATCTCGCCGATGCGGCGCGACGGGATTTCCCGTTCGCCGAGCGAAAGCACGTCCTGGGTGATGGTCGCGACCGCCTCGTCGACCATCTGCGTCGGCACCGGCCGCTTGTGCAGAGCACGCATGAAACTGGTGCGCAGCTTGTCGAGATCGAATTCGGTGCGGCTGCCGTCCTGCTTGACGACCTGCGGCATGCGCAGCTCGACTGTTTCATAAGTGGTAAAGCGCTTGTTGCAGCCCGCGCAGCGCCGGCGGCGGCGGATGCTTTCGCCGTCGTCGCTCACCCTCGAGTCGATCACCTGGGTGTCGTCGGATTTGCAGAACGGGCATTTCATGTTTTCGTGAGGGATGAGGGGTGAGGGAAGAGGAGCAAAAACCCCTCCCCGAATTTCGCCTCACGCCTCACTGTCCATAGACGGGGAACTTGTCGCACAGCTTCTTCACCTCGCTCATCACGTGCTTGATCACTTTGTCGTCATACGGCGCATCGAGCACGTCGGCGATCAGGTTGGCGAGCACTTCGGCTTCGTGCTCCTTGAAGCCGCGTGTCGTCATCGCCGGCGACCCGATGCGGATGCCGCTGGTCACCATCGGCTTCTGCGGATCGTTGGGCACCGAGTTCTTGTTGACGGTGATATGCGCGCGTCCGAGCGCCGCTTCCGCCTCACGCCCGGTCAGTTTGCCGCGCAAATCGACCAGGAACATATGGCAGTCGGTGCGCCCAGAAACAATGCGCAACCCGCGCTCCTGCAGCACCTTCGCCATCACCCGCGCGTTGTCCAGCACCTGCTCCTGATAAAGCTTGAACTCGTGGGTCATCGCTTCCTTGAAGGCGACCGCCTTGGCCGCAATGACATGCATCAACGGCCCGCCCTGGGTGCCGGGGAAGATTGCCGAGTTAAGTATTTTCTCGTGCTCGGCATTGGCAAGTATCAGGCCGCCGCGCGGCCCGCGCAGCGTCTTGTGGGTGGTGCTGGTCACGAAATCCGCGATGCCGACCGGACTGGGGTAAAGCCCGGCGGCGATCAGGCCGGCGTAATGCGCGATGTCGGCCATCAGCAGCGCGCCGACGCGATCGGCAATGGCACGGAAGCGTTTCCAGTCGATCACCCGCGAATAGGCCGAAGCACCGGCAACGATGAGTTTGGGCTTTCTGACGTGAGCGAGTTCCTCAATCTCGGCATAATCGATTTCCCCGGTTTCCGGATCAACACCGTAGGCCACCGCATCGTAGTTGCGTCCGCTGATATTGACCGGGGAGCCGTGGGTAAGGTGCCCGCCGGCGTCGAGCGCCATGCCGAGTATGGTGTCGCCGGGATGCAGCGCCGCCGCGAATATCGCATGGTTGGCCTGCGCACCGGAATGCGGCTGCACGTTGGCATAGCCGGCGCGAAAAAGTTTCCTGGCGCGGTCAATCGCAAGTTGCTCCGCGATATCGACGTATTCGCAGCCGCCGTAATAGCGCTTGCCCGGATAGCCCTCGGCGTACTTGTTGGTCAGCACCGAACCCTGGGCCTGCATCACGCGCGGACTGGCGTAGTTTTCCGATGCGATTAGCTCGATGTGTTCCTCCTGGCGCCGACGCTCCTGCTCGACGGCATGCCAGAGTTCGGGATCGAAACTTTCAATGGTATCTTTGCGAGAATACATGAGGCTGGGGTCCGGTCGCGTAAATTGTTGATTTTACCATGCTTAACACCGGCCGGTCGCCCATGAATACCGCCCGCGGAAACAAGGCCGGGCACGAATTCTCGGCACCGCGACTGTCGACACTTCATCATCCCGGAGCGACTGTCGCGACACGCGCTGCGAACCCGTGTCTTTGCGCGGCGCCCGGGTTGCCACGTATGATGGGGGTCCATGCAATAAGCGGCCCCAAAAAACCGCGGCCAAGGAGAAAGCATGAAAGTTTTTCTGGCACTGTCGCGCCTGATCGACGCGCTTAATGAAGGCGTCGGCCGTTTCACCCACTGGCTGATCCTCGCTTGCGTGCTGATCAGCGCCGGAAACGCCGTGGCACGTTACGGCTTCAATCTGAGTTCCAATGCCTACCTCGAAATCCAGTGGTATCTCTACTCGATCGTGTTCCTGGGGGCCGCCGGCTATACGCTGAAACACAACGCGCACGTGCGCATCGACCTCGTCTCCGGCCGCCTGTCGCGGCGCACGCAGGCATGGCTAGACGTGTTCGGCGGGTTGTTCATGCTACTGCCGGTGTGCGCCATCGTTTTCTGGTACGGCTGGAGCGCGTTCCTCGAGTCCTACCGCATCAATGAAATATCGAGCGACGCGGGAGGACTGGCGCGCTGGCCGATCAAATTCGTGGTGCCGTTCGCGTTCCTGCTGCTGATCCTGCAGGGCCTCTCCGAAACCATCAAGCGCATCGCCTATCTTTTTGAATCAAAGGTGAGCAGTGAGCAGTGAGCAGAATAAGACCGGGCCTACCTCACGGTTCACCGCTCACCGCTTACGGCTTACCGCTTATCGATGACTAATATGGCTTTCGAACTGATGGCCCCGCTCATGTTCGCGGGGCTCGCCGTCTTTCTGCTGCTCGGCTATCCGGTCGCCTTCGCGCTTGCCGCCAACGGCCTGTTGTTCGCCTTCGCCGGCTTCGAACTCGGCCTGCTGCAGCCCGAACTGCTGCAGGCCCTGCCGCAACGCATCTACGGCATCATGGCCAACCCGCTGCTGCTCGCCATCCCCTTCTTCACCTTCATGGGCCTGATCCTGGAGCGCAGCGGCATGGCCGAGGACCTGCTCGACACCATCGGTCAGCTGTTCGGTCCGCTACGCGGCGGTGTCGCTTATGCGGTGATTTTCGTCGGCGCGCTGCTCGCCGCCACCACCGGTGTCATCGCCGCCTCGGTGATCGCGATGGGGCTCATCTCGCTGCCGATCATGCTGCGCTACGGTTATTCGCAGCAGCTCGCCTCAGGCGTCATCTGCGCCTCGGGCACGCTGGCACAGATCATCCCGCCTTCGATCGTGCTGATCGTGCTGGCCGACGTGCTCGGCGCTCCCGTCGGCGACGTATACGCCGGGGCAATGCTGCCGGGCCTGATGCTGGTCGCCCTGCTGATGGCATATGTCCTGGTCGTGTCCATCGTCAGACCGTCCGCCGCTCCGGCGCTGCCGCCCGAGGCGCGCACACTCAGGGACCGGAGGCTGTACCGCCATGCGCTGTTCGTCATGGTGCCGCCGCTGGCGCTGATTTTTCTGGTGCTGGGCTCAATCTTCATGGGCGTCGCCACCCCGAGCGAAGGCGGCGCAATGGGCGCAGTGGGCGCGCTGGCCCTCGCCTTTGCCAAACGGCGCCTCGATTACCGGGTGCTGCGCGAAGCACTTGAATCCACCACCAGACTGTCGAGCTTCGTGATGTTCATCCTGATCGGATCGACCGTCTTTGCGCTGGTGTTCCGCGCGGTCGACGGCGATCTGTGGGTCGAGCAACTTTTCACCCTAGTGCCGGGCGGCACCGTCGGTTTCCTGGTCGTCGTCAATCTGCTCATTTTCGTGCTCGGCTTCTTCATCGACTTCTTCGAGATCGCGTTCATCCTGCTGCCGCTGCTCGCGCCGGTCGCCGCCAAGATGGGCATAGACCCGGTATGGTTCGCGGTCATGATCGGCATGAACCTGCAGACCTCGTTTCTCACCCCGCCATTCGGATTCGCGCTGTTCTACCTGCGCAGCGTGGCGCCGAAGGAAATCAGGACCAGTGAAATCTACAAAGGCATCGTCCCGTTCGTGGGCATACAGTTGGTGGCGCTGCTGATCGTGATCGCCTGGCCGGCGCTGGTCACGGGCATCAGCGGCGCCGGAACGGTCAAAGACACTTCCAGCGTCGAAATCCGGATTCCGGCGCCGGAACAGTCACCGGAAGAAAGCAAGGACGGCGGCAGCGAACCGAAAGACGGCGGGCGTTCCCCGGAAGACAAAGCCGCCGCCGACATCGAACGCATGCTGCGCGAGGGGAAATGACTTTACCCTCAATCTGCTCGATAAACCCGCCCTGCCGCAACACAGCGAAAAAATCACATTGGCGTGCTACTTCTTCTTTGGCTGGGCGGCGCTGGTGAACACGAAGTTGTCGTAGCTGCTCTCGGCAACCCGGAACCACAGGAACTGGTCGGCGCGGAACTTCTTCCAGCCTTCGTAAATCCTGGCAAAGTGCGGGCTTTTGGCGGCCGCCTCGTCGTAGAGCTCGAATGCCGCCTTTTGTCCCGCTTCCATCACGCTTTCGGAAACTGGCGCAACTGGGTCCCGCCCGCCACCAACCGTTTGAGCGCCTCCGGGTTCTTGGCGTCGTAGCGCGCCAGCATGTGTATGTTGGCCTCCGCGCACGCCGCCTCGAATACAGACTTGTAGGCCCTGGGCAGTTCTTCCCATTTCTTGATGTTGACGATGGCCGAGAGTTGCGGGCCGCCCTCCCACCAGCCGGGATAATAGTAGTATTTGGCGACCTTGTGGAAGCCAAGCTTCTCGTCATCGTAGGGGCCGACCCATTCCGCCGCGTCTATCGTGCCGCGCTCGAGCGCCTGATAAATCTCGCCGCCGGCGATCTGCTGGGCGACGACACCGAGCTTGGCCAGCACCTGCCCGGCGATGCCGCTGATGCGCATCTTCAGGCCCTTCAGATCGGCAAGGGTCTTGATTTCCTTGCGATACCAGCCGCCCATCTGCGCGCCGGTATTGCCCGCGGGAAACTGGATGCAGCCGTACTCCTTGAACAGACCGGCCATGGCCTCCAGGCCGCCGCCGTAATACATCCAGGCATTCTGCTGGCGGG